>JAGADB010000017.1 GCA_017613815.1 Clostridia bacterium
ATAGACATATTCCCGTTTGCCGGTCTGTCGATATTCAACTTACTGTCTCAACCCCGACCAGTAACGGGGAATTGCCCATTCCTTCGTTGGGACAAGCCAGTAGGTCAAATACAAGCCTTTTTATTTGACCTGCTGCTCCGACGCACGTCGAGACGGGTAGTATTACTGACGAAAGTAAGTCATTGAGACCCGTCCCCGCAGCTCTACGAGGAACAAAATTTTGATTAGGAGAAAGAAATGAAAGGAAAACACACGTTGAAAACAGGTATTTTTTTCAGGTTGACGGCATTTTGTTTGATTTCCGTGCTTCTCATTTTATCTTTTGCGGCATGCGGCGGTTTTTCCGCCGTACCGGAAGTTACGGATTCAAAAACCGCCATGGCAGACGCTGCGGATTTGGGAAAAGCGTATTCGGAGCCGATAATAAAATACGTACCCGTACTGCGCAACAGTCTTGACAGCTCCGAGACAGCCGAACTGCTCTTTTATGACGATATGCCCAACGTGCCGTATATCAGCGTCGAGGCATTCTATGATCAGTTCTATCTGGTCAAAACCGACCTTACGGACGGCATGACCTGCTCTGTCGACGGAAACAAGTATACGCTGACCAATATTGCCGGTAATTACGCAGTTTTCGACATCGACGCCGACACGGTTTATACTGACAGCCTTGAGGACTTTACGTACACCGCTTATACATTACAGATCTTAATGAGCGGCAGCGTGGATGAGGACTGTCCCTTTGTCAAGGAGGATATAACCTATGACCCCGAGGATCCTGTACCCATAACGCTGAATCTTTTCGAATACGGCATCGACCTCAGAGGCGACGGGACAAACGTCTATGCGCCTCTCGCCACCGTCTGCGATATCTTTTCCACCGTTGAGACTTACCACGTCGTTTATTCCGGCAAAAAGATATACACCTCCGACTATTCCGACACGTTCGTGCCTACACCCGCGCTATCGTCCGACCCGGACTATATCGCGGACGTTAAGGCGGATCATCCTGCCGATCTTGCCGACTTCACCTATCGGGAGCTATGCTTCAACATAGATTATTTTTACGGCCGTCCCGGTCAGGAATGGGTACACGACGACCTGCAGACTATGAAGATTGACGAGCTCCTCTCGGCGAAATATCCCGAGATCAAGGAGAAACTGCTTTCCACCGATTTCAAAACCTTTTATGAAGGTCTTATGCATCTTATCCACGGCATCCTGTTTGACGGCGGACATACAACGCTCATGATTTCGGACTTGTTCTACGAAGATCTTGATCTGACCGTAGAAATACTTAAACAGATGAAAGACTTAGACTACGCTCAAAGTTTTATTGAAATAGTGACCACCAAAGTTGATGACATACTGATCTGCTCCGAGACCCAAAACAACGCCTACGGCGACGATTACTACATTGAGCGGGGCGATACCGCGATGATCCGCTTTGATTACTTTGTGGTCGATCATGATGGCTGGAGGGCGTTCTACGCCGGTACCGGCGAGCGGCCGCTGAACCTCATACACGACGACATGGAAACGTATGATACCGTGGGCGCCGTCCTCTCCGGCCTCGAGCGCGCAAAAAAGAACCCCGCGATTAAGAACGTCATCATCGACTTAACCTGCAACGGAGGAGGAGAAAATTCTGCGATGTCATCGATCGAGTGGCTGATGACCGGCGAGGGCAAAATGCGCTTTATCAACATCCTGACCGGGCGCAGCATGACCTTCAATGATCATTTCGACATGAACTTTGACGGCAAATTCGACGAGAACGACGTCAGTCCCTATACCGACTATAACTACGGCGTACTGACCGGCAACTATGCTTTCTCCTGCGCCAACAGTTTACCGTGGTTCATGCACGAGCACGGCGCAATGATTCTCGGTCAGAAGAGCCACGGCGGCACATGCTCAATCCGCATTGCCTCGGTAGCCGGCGTTGAGTTTTCCTGCTCCGCCGCATCCAACCGTATCGTCTCAAACTCCGGTGAGAGCATGGACTTTGGTTGTCCGCTCGACGCAGACCTGACCGTCGAGGGCGAAAACCCCTACGCGAACTTCTTTGACATGGAATTATTAAGCGAGAAGATGAACGAATATTTCAACGCCGGATAAATCAGGGCATCACATAAACCGCAGCATTACTTACGCGGTAATCCCTCCATTTTCGCAAAGGCGGGATGGGGTTTAAATAAAACAAAAATTTAACGGAGGTTCTTATGGTTTTCAGTTCATTAATTTTCATCTTTTTATTCTTACCGATTGTATTCATTATCAATTCGCTGATTAAAAAAGAGTATTCCAACTATTTCTTATTCTTGGCGAGTCTTGTCTTTTACGCGTGGGGCGAACCGTTTTTCGTACTTCTTATGTTTCTCTCCACCGTCATCAACTGGTTTTGCGGAAAGAGAATCGGCAAAAGCGCCGGAGTCCCCAAAAAGATATGGCTGTTTATCGCCGTTGCGGCTGACTTATCGCTTTTATTCTATTACAAATATCTGGGCTTCTTTGCGGGCATGCTCGACGGCATTGTGGGAAAGGGTTCAATAAACGTTCCGGACATCATACTTCCCATCGGAATCTCGTTCTTTACGTTCCAGGCGATTTCGTACGTCGTTGACATTTACAGGGGCGAGGTGGAAGCGTCATCGAACTTTGTGAACACGGCGTTATACATTTCGTTTTTCCCGCAGCTGATTGCAGGTCCCATCGTAAAATACAAGGACATCAATCAGCAAATCGTAAACCGCTCGGTTACGTGGGTTAAGACCGCGGAAGGTATCAGGCGCTTCATATACGGTCTTGCGAAAAAGGTGCTTATCGCGAACATTCTCGGGCTGTGCGTTGACAAAATACATGCTTACAACATAGCGTCCATCGACCCGCTTACCGCGTGGTTCGGCGCAATCGCCTACACGTTCCAGATTTATTACGACTTTTCCGGCTACTCGGATATGGCGATAGGTCTTGGAAAGATGTTCGGCTTCGACTTTCTGGAAAACTTCAATTACCCTTACTTATCGGCTTCAATTTCGGAATTCTGGAAGCGCTGGCATATTTCTCTCGGCTCGTGGTTCAAGGACTACCTCTACATACCTTTGGGCGGCAACCGCAAGGGAAAGGCGCGCACCTATATCAACCTCTGCATAGTATTCTTACTCACCGGCTTATGGCACGGCGCGGAATTCTCGTTCATTCTCTGGGGTATTTACCACGGAATATTTGAAATTATCGAACGCCTCGGATTCAAGAAGTTTCTGGACAAATACCGCGTCATCGGTACAATTTACTGTTTCCTCATAGTAAACTTCGGCTGGGTGCTGTTCCGCGCGCAGGACACCGCGACGGGTCTTACGTACCTTGGAAAAATGGTCTGCCCCTGGATTTTCGGCAGCTCGCACATGGTTTACGGACGGTTTATTGACGCAAAAACCATATTCGTCCTTGCTTTGGCGTTTGTCGGTGCGGGACTCTTGCAGTTCATCGTTCCGTCGAAACTTAAGGAGCGCTGGAAGAATTCGCTTCCCGAAGCTATATGCTGCACGGTATTGCTGCTTTTAAGCGTACTGTACTTAGTAAGCGACACGTACAATCCGTTTATTTATTTTCAGTTTTGAGGTGATAGAAATGACGAAAGGAACAATAGGCTTAAGAGTACTTCTCATAACTTTTATTCTTTGCATCAGTTCCATATGGATTTTATGGATTTTCTTGGAAAGATTCGTTGACAAGACGAATTACGAAAACAGAGAGCTTGCCGAAAAGCCCACTCTGAATTTTGAAAACTATATGCAGTTCCCGGAAGAATACAACAGTTATTTCAACGACAACTTCCCGTTCAGAAAGACGTTCGTTTCGTGGAACAGCACCGTTGACATGAACGTCTTCAAGAAAGCGTCGAACGAAAGAGTAATCCTCGGTTCCGACCACTGGCTTTTCTACGGCGACGCGTCCGACGGAGACCCCATCGCGTGCTACCAGGGAGAAAATCTTCTTTCCGACGAGGAATTAAAGGAACTTGCCGACAACTGTATGGCGCAAAAGGAATATCTTGAATCCCTCGGAAAAGAATTCGTAATCTTTATCGCTCCGAACAAGGAGAGAATTTATTACGAATATCTGCCGAAGCGCTACGGCGAGCCTGCCGAAAACTACCGCGCGCTACAGATCGTAAACTATCTTAAGGAAAACACCGATTTAAGAGTCGTTTACCCTTATGACGACCTGATGGCGGCAAAGGAATATTTTGACCACAACATCTACTACAAGACCGACACACACTGGAACTACGTCGGCTCTTACGTCGGTTCGTGCGCGCTCTTAAAAGAGCTGGGAATTGAAATGCCCGCATACGATTCCGGAAGAGTTATGGTCCGCGCGTTCGGAAACACCGCGGGCGACCTTGCGGGATTCCTCGGACTTCACGACGAGCTTGAACAGTACGATTCCGAATATTTCTTAATGGGCTACGACTTCCACGGTTTCAGGCGGCTCGGCGGAGACTACGAGGGCATGATAGCCTGCTCGGCAGAGGGCGCCGACGAGAGAAAACTGCTTATTATCCGCGACTCGTTCTGCACCGCTATGATTCAGTACGTGGGCTCGCAGTTCAACCAGAGCCGTTTCAGACACAACGCAACGTATACCTACGACGACTTTTCATTTGAAGACCCCGACATCGTCGTTTACGAAACGGTTGAGAGATACGCGGGCAACCTTGCCACGTTCTCGCTGAAACGGAAGACGGTTGCATCTGAAAGTTAAAAAATAAGGAGATTTTTGATGATTATCCTCATTACCGGCTCGTCGCACGTCGGAAAAACCCTTCTTGCGCAAAAGCTGCTTGAAAAATACAAATTCCCCTATCTTTCGATAGACCATCTGAAAATGGGGCTGATACGCAGCGGAAACACTTCCCTTACGCCGGAGGACGACGGAAAACTTACCGACTGTCTCTGGCCTATCGTGCGCGAGATGATTAAAACGGCCGTGGAAAACAGGCAGAACCTCATTGTCGAGGGCTGTTACGTTCCTTTCGGCTGGAGGCGGGACTTTGAAAGCGGATATCTTTCTGAAATCCGCTTCATATGCCTTGCCATGACGGAAAAATACATTGACGGACATTTCGACGAGATAATAAAGCACGCTTCGGACATTGAAAACCGTCTGTACGACGACGGTTTTACGCCCGAAAAAGCGAAAATGTGCAACAAGGTGTTTATTGAGGGCTACAAAAAAAGCGGCGAGCGCGTAACTCTCATTGAAAACGACTTTCCGTCGGTTCTGCAATCGCTGCTTGACGAACAGTTATAAAAAAAGGAGTATTTTCTATGATAAGTGATATGTTTTCGAAAATGATAGGAACGCTTGCGGTTATCCTCGTCGTTTCGGCATTTATCGGAGGCAGCGATATATTATCGAAATTCATAAAAAAAGACCGCGACTGGCGGTATTCGCTGATTGCGGGTTTACTCGGCGGTATTTTCGGAATTTACGGCAACATTTCCGGCTTTGAATTAAACGGCGCGGTAATTTCCGTGCGCGACATAGGCCCCATGCTTGCGGGATTTTCAGGCGGCCCTCTCGGCGGTCTTCTTGCGGGCGTCATCGCAGGCGTACACAGACTGACGATGGGCGGAATTACGGCGCAAGCATGCGTTGTCGCCACCTGCTGTATCGGTCTTATATGCGGCGCCGTTTCGAGAAAATGGCATTCGTTCGTCGAAAAGCCGTACTTTGCTTTGCTTCTCGGCGCGTTAATGGAAGTTTTCCATCTCAGCCTGGTGCTTATTATGGTAAAGCCGTTTGAAACCGCGCTCGACATAGTAAGGCAGATTGCGGTCCCGTTTATCGCCGTAAACGCGCTCGGTTTTGCGATGATGATTGCAATTACGACCTACATAGAAAAGCAGCGCAAGCTTGCTATGGAAAAGAGCCGTCTGCAGTCGGAGCTTGAGTTTGCAAGCGTAATCCAGCACTCGCTTTTACCTTCGATAAACGACGACTATCCCGGCTGCAGGGAGCTTGACGTCAGCGCGTCGATGGACGCCGCAAAAGAGGTCGGCGGCGATTTTTACGACGTATTTTACGTCGATCCGACGCACCTTGCGTTCGTTGTCGGCGACGTTTCGGGAAAAGGCGTTCCCGCGGCGTTGTTTATGGCGACGTCAAAGCTCACGCTTCAAAACTGCGTAAGAGACATCCCCGACCTTGCCGAAGCGGTTGCAACCGCCAACAATTCCCTTTGCGCCCGAAACGACGCGGAGATGTTCGTAACCTTATGGGTGGGCGTTTTCGACATAATAAACGG
>JAGADB010000018.1 GCA_017613815.1 Clostridia bacterium
CGATGCCCGCCTCGTAGGTCTCCTCGACAAAATAGTCGTGGAAGGCTTTTTTATTCTGAGCGACGATTTTCAGTTCGTTTTCCTTTGCGGGCATAATCTCACCTCTTTTGCGGTTTTATTATATCACATTTCAAACCAAAATACAATAGATTTTTAATATTGCGCCTTCCCGTTTTGCGCGAAAATTCTTTTTCCGACGTAAATTTACCCGATGCGCCAAAAAGTAATAAATTTGTAAATATTGCCGCCTTTTCAACAAATGTATTTTCAAATGATGTATAATTAAAAAAAGTTCTTTTGCAAAAGGAAGAAAAAAGATGAGAAAAAACAGCGGCGGTTTCGTCTACGTGCTTATAACCTGCCTTGTATTCCTTAACGTTTTCGTTTATTCAAAGATAATTACTAAAAATATCCCCGAAGCGCATTACGAAAACGCGGAAATTGATGCCGGAAACGGCAGCGGAACGGAAGACGGCGGCGGCAGGACCGTAACGCTTGACGAAAACCATAAATATATTACGGCAAAGGAAGCGGACGTAAAATCGGGAAATTTAGTGCTCGTAAACGCGTCTTATCCTTATGATTTTGACGCAATTCCGTCGGTTTCCCAAAGGGAAGACCCCGTAAGCGTTTATTATAACAAAACCGATTCTTATTTCGTAAAGGACATAAACGTGTCGCTTAATCCCACGACGATTACCGCGTTTAACGGCCTTATGGACGCTTTTTACGAAAAGGTCGGCAAAAAATGCGTGATTATCACGCAGGGACACCGCACCTACGACGAGCAGAAAGAGATGTTCGACCTTAAAGTGTCGCAGTACGGCGAGGACCAGAAGGTTGCACAGAAGCCCGGTTTTTCGGAGCACCATACGGGATACGCTATGGATATAAGCACCTACGAAAATCAGATTATGGGCACGTTTACCGGCGAAAACGAGTACGCGTTCGTGCACGAAAACGCGCATAAATACGGCTTTATTCTGAGATACCCCGAGGAAAAGGAAGACGTTACCGGAATAAGCTACGAGCCGTGGCACTTAAGATACGTCGGCATTCCGCATTCGGTTTACATTTACGAAAACGGCATCACGCTTGAAGAATATATTAAACTTCTCTCGCTGTATCCGTTTGAAAGCGGACACTTGAAGATACAGAGCAAGGACTCGGGAGAGGAATACGAGGTTTACAGCGTGAAGTTCGAGGGAAAAGAGACTCTTATCCCCGTGCCGAAGGACGAAAACGCGGAATATTCCGTTTCGGGCGACAACGCCGGAAGCATTATCGTAACGATAAAAAAATAATTTGAAAAGGAAGTAAATTATGACCTACTACGTTGATTCGGTAAACGGAAAACCCGAAAACAGCGGAAAAACCAAAGACTCTCCGCTCGACACCTACTTGAATATCAGGGTAAAACCCGGCGACACGATTCTTTTCAAGGCGGGAAGCGTGTTCAGAACAGACCTTTTCTCGCCCGACGGAAAAGAAAACGCTTGCATCACCTGGGGAATGTACGGAGAGGGCGAAAAGCCGACCTTCCTGCTTTCGCAGAACGTGAAAAACGAAGCCGACTGGAAAGAGGTCGATAAAAATATATGGTTTTATACCGCGCCTCTTCACAGCGAGGCGTGCAACCTCATATTCAACTACGGAGATTTCTGCGGAGTCATGGTTTGGGAATACGAGGATATGAAGGAGCAGGGACAGTGGTACTCAAAACCGCTCAAAAGGGGCGAGCCCTGCACGCTGTATATGTATTCCGAAGACAACCCCGCAAAGGTCTATACCGATATCGAGTGCGCCGTAAAGAGAAACGGCCCCGTTACGAGCGGAGCGAAATACATAAGATTTGAAAACCTTCGTTTCCAAAACGTCGGCTCCCACGTTTACGCGGCGCAGGACGCAAAATGCGTTTCGATAGTAAACTGCGATTTTAAGTATATCGGCGGCAGAATATGGGACAGAAAACAGAGAATACGCTTTGGAAACGCGATAGAAATCTGGGAATACGGCGAAGACGTGCTCGTCGACCACTGCACGTTCGACGAAATTTACGACTCCGCAACGACGCATCAGGGATTTATCAACAAAAAGCCGTGCCTCAGAATAAACATCACCAATAACGTCTTCAAAAATCACGGCATGGCGGCGTTCGAGCTTCGCGACCTCGTCGCGGTGGACTCGCATTTCGACAACAATATCTGTATCGGCGCGGGACTCGGATTTTCGCTCCAGGGCGAAACCCCGCCGAGAAAGTCGGAGCTCTGGCCTCAGCCGATGGGACACCACCTCTTTATATGGAGAATCCCGAAAAAAAGTCCCGGCGGAAGCACGACGGTGCGCAACAACGTCTTTTACGAGGCCCCCTACGGCGCGCTCATATATTCGACGGCGCTGCCGGAAGCCGAGTCGCAGATAGATTTCGACAATAACGTTTACTTCAAGTCGGAAGACGATTATCTCATACGCCTCGGCGGCAAAAATTACGGAAAAGCCGATTTTGAAAGGTACCAAAAAGAACAAAATCAGGACAAGTCGAGCAGAGTCGAGGATATTTATAAAAAATGATGAGTTTCGTAAACGAAACATTATGAGCGCTTACGCGCATGATGATTGCTTCGCAAATTATGAGCGCCTTCGGCGCATTGTGAATTTCATCCGGTAAATCAATCATAACAAAAGACGGTGTTTCCACCGTCTTTTTTTTATACGATACACCGCGAACACGGCGTATATTTTCCGCTTTTTATGTCTTTTTCGGTTACGATTACCGTCTCTTTGCCCTCGATGTAGCTGCAGCCCTCGACGTGATACTTTTTTCCGCTTTTCGTGGCGTAGTAAACCGTCTGAGCCTTTTCGGGCGTGTCGGTCTGCACGGCGTTCTCCTCTTTTTCGCCGTTTTCGGCATTTTCGGAGTTTTCGTCGGCTTGAAGCGCGGTTTCTTCAGTTTTTTCCTCTGTTACGGATAAGATTTCACCCGAATAGGCAAAAGCTTCGGCCGCGTTTTGCATTATTCCGCTTTCTTCCGATATTTCAGGCGTTTCAGGTGCAAGCGCGCTTACCGCGTTTTCTGACGAAAGCAGTGAAAAAGCGGCTTTTTCGGGTATCTGCGACAGTATTTTCCCCGCCAAAACGGACACCGACAGCACGAAAACGGCAACGGCGGCTATGCTTCTTTTCGGAAACAGGGCAAACTGATTGTATAAAATTCCGCCCTGTGCGATTTTTGCAAGCCGGTGCGCAAATTCTCCCGCGTAAATCACGTTGTCGGGGCCTTCTCCGTATTCGTTTCCGACAATTATGCTTCCGAGAATATTGCATAGCCCGTAAAAATATCTGTTTTCGGACACGTCCTTTTTTAAAAAAGCGAAATGCCTTTCCTCGTACGCGCACGTAAAGAAATCGAGAAATTTCGCCTTTTCGAGCACGCCCGCCTTTCTCATAAGGTTGAACACCGCGCCCTGCGGCTTTTCGTTGCTTTCAAAGCAAATGAGGGTGTACCCGTTTGCAAGAATTATTCTTTTGAGCTCTTCCGCGGTTATTTCGGTTACGGAATAGTTTTCAAGAGTTTTTATAACCAGTTTTTTGACAGATTTCCTCCCGCTATGCGACAACGTTATTTCCCCTCTGATATTTTTTTCGTCAAAAAAGCAGAAAAATTTCTTTTTCCGCTTTTTTATTATGCTTTTTTTGCGTTTAAGTTATTATTCGGCTTCTCCCGGCGTATATGTGTCGATCATAAAGCCCTTGGTCTTGAATTCGCTTATCTTTGACGAGCCCGCGGGAAACATTACCGTCGCTTCCGTGCGGTAGAACGCAAGGTCGCTTATATCCTCGACGGAGTTGGTAAAGTAAACTTCTTTTACGGGCGTTCCGTAAAACGCGTAGTATGCGACTTTCTTTACCTCGTCGGAATAAGAAACGGTTTCCTTTTCTCCGTTGTGTTTAATGAGTATGCCGTCGCCGACTATTACGTCCTCGTCCGCAAGATTTGCGTACCATGCGCTCGGATTGAATATGTCTCCGAATGCGAAAAGTCCTACCGTCGTTACGGTTTCGGGAATTTCAAGCTTTTCAAGCTTTTCGCAGCCGTAGAAAAGTCTGTCGGATATTTTTTCAAGTCCCTTGGGAAGAACGACCTCTTCCAGAGCGGTGCAGCCCTGGAATGCCGCGTCGCCCACGGTAAGCACGCTGTCGGGTATAATAACCTTCTTTAAGTTCTCGTTGCCCATGAACGCGCCCGCGGAAATTGCGGTAAGGGTATATTCTTCGGGAACCTCAACGGTTTCCTCAACCGTCTTTTCGACTTCCGACTTAGTGCCGTCTGCGTTTTCGACGGTCTCGGTTACGGTCTTTTTCTCTTTTTTCTTTTTTATTTTGATTACGGTCTCTTCGAGCGTAACTTCCCCGTCGGTTCCGTTATATTTGTCAAGCGTCGCTTCTCCGTCTTTTAAGGTGTATTCGAACGTTTCCTTGACTTCTTCTTCGGGAATAACCGGGGTATCCTCCGCTATTTCGGCATCGGTGTTATCCGAGCCCTCAGAGGTTGTCTCTTCCTTTCCGCAGGAAGAAATAAGGAGGCACAGACAAAGCATAATGCAGATTATTCCAAATATATTTCTTTTCATTGCAGTTCTCCTTTTTGTATATTACAAAAAATAGTATATCACATCAAAAAAACATTTTCAATAGTAAATTTCAAACGTTGAACCTGAACAGCACGACGTCGCCGTCCTGCATTACATAGTCCTTGCCTTCGGAGCGCATAATTCCCTTTTCCTTTGCCGCCGCGGTGGACCCGCATTTTACAAGCTCGTCGAACGAAATGACCTCGGCGCGTATAAAGCCCCTCTCAAAGTCGGTATGAATTTTTCCCGCCGCCTGAGGCGCCTTGGTGCCTTTTTTTATCGTCCACGCGCGCACCTCGTCCGCGCCCGCCGTAAGAAAACTTATAAGTCCCAGAAGGTCGTAGCACGCGCTCACGAGGTTGTCAAGTCCGCTCTGCTCAATGCCGAGCTCCTTCAAAAACCCGTGCTTTTCGCCTTCCTCAAGGGAGGCTATCTCCTCCTCAAGCTCGGCGCAAATGCTGATAATTCCCGACTTTTCGCCGTCGGCAATCTCTTTGAGCTTCATATAATATTCGTTTTGCGAAAGGTCTTTTCCTATGGAGTCCTCGTTTACGTTTGCGACGTAGATAACGGGCTTTGCCGAAAGAAGCGGCACGTCTTTGAGTATGTCGAGCTCGTCTTTGGTATATTCCGCGGTGTTTGCTTTTTTGCCGTCGTTAAGCAGCGCAAGCACCTTTTCAAGCAGGTCTATTTCCTTCTGCGCCGACTTGTCGCCCTTTAAAATTTTCTTTGCGCGCTCGATTCTTCTCTCGACGATTTCTATATCGGAATAAATCAGTTCTAAATTTATCGTCTCGACGTCGGACGCGGGGTCGACTTTTCCGCTTACGTGGATAATGTCGTCGTTTTCAAAGCATCTCACGACGTGAACGACCGCGTCGACTTCCCTTATGTGCGAAAGGAACTTGTTTCCGAGTCCCTCGCCCTGCGACGCGCCTTTAACCAGACCCGCGATATCGACGAATTCGATAACGGCGGGGGTGGTTTTTTTCGGGTTGTACATAGAAGTCAGCACGTCAAGTCTTTTGTCCGGCACCGCGGCAACGCCGACGTTGGGCTCTATCGTGCAGAACGGATAGTTCGCCGATTCGGCTCCCGCGTTTGTAATCGCATTGAAAAGCGTGCTTTTTCCGACGTTTGGAAGTCCTACAATTCCGAGTTTCATAAAACAACAACCTTTTCTTTAATCTTTTACCTTTTTATTATACCATTTGCGCGCATAAAACGCAAATCACACCTCGACGAGCGTGTATTCGTGCGCAAGCGCGGGCAGCACCTTTTCTTTCAGGTCCTTTGTGCTGAATTTTACCGACGACGTGTTTATCATGGGGTGGCAGCCGAAATTTTCGTCTTCGAAAATGTCCTTGTCTATAAGCAGCCGCACCCTGTTTTCCTTGTCGTACATAAGTCCCAAAACCGTTACCGAGCCGGGCGTTAAGTTAAGAAGCTTTTCCATATCCTCTTTCGGCGCGAAAGAAAGCCGCGACGACGCTATCTGCTTTGACACGACCGCCGTGCTGAATTTCTTTTCCCCGTGCATGACGAGTAGGTAGTATCTCGTCCTCTGATAGTTGCTCAAAAAAAGATTTTTGCAAAGTCCGAGGTCCAAAAGCG
>JAGADB010000019.1 GCA_017613815.1 Clostridia bacterium
CCTTTCTTTAATTACATTATAGCATTATAAAATAATGCCGTCAAGTTAAGTATATTTTTACAAATACTGTTGACTTAAATCGACAGCGGTGATAAAATTTATATGTATAATTATATATTTTGAAAGGACATGAAAAGATGAAGATGACTTTTCGCTGGTACGGAGAAGACGACCCCGTAACCTTGAGCAAAATAAGGCAGATACCGTGTATGACGGGCGTTGTTACCGCCGTTTATTCGGTACCGGCGGGTGAAGTTTGGCCGATGGACGATATTTTAAAGCTTAAAAACACGGTAAACGGCAGCGGACTTGAAATGGAAGTCATTGAAAGCGTGCCGGTCCATGAAGATATTAAACTGAAAAAGGGAAATTATAAAAAATATATCGAAAACTATAAAGAAAACATAAGACGGCTCGCAAAGGCAGGCGTAAAGTGTATATGCTATAACTTTATGCCGGTTTTCGACTGGACGCGCTCACGCCTCGATTTCGAGCTTCCCGACGGCTCGAACGCCCTTGTATATTATAAAGAGGACGTGTCAAAAATGGATCCGACAAAGATGACGCTTCCCGGCTGGGACGCTTCATATTCTCCCGACGAAATGAAAGGACTTATTTCCGAGTATAAGGAACTCGGAGAAGAGGGACTCTGGAGCAATCTTGAATATTTCATAAAAGAAATCATTCCCGTTGCGGCGGAATGCGGCGTAAATATGGCAATCCACCCCGACGACCCGCCGTGGAGCATTTTCGGAATACCGAGAATTATTACGAACGAAAAAAATATAGACCGCTTTTTGTCGCTTTACGACGACAAACATCACGGACTTACAATGTGTAGCGGAAGTCTGGGCTGCGCAAAATTCAACGACTATACTGCGATGGTGCGCAAATATTCGGCAATGGGACGCGTTCACTTTGCGCACGTAAGAAACATAAAGATACTTGACGACGGCTCATTCGAGGAGAGCGGACATATGTCAAAATGCGGCTCGCTCGATATCGTCGAAATATTGAAAGCATATTACGATACGGGATTTGAAGGTTATCTGCGTCCCGACCACGGAAGAATGATATGGGGAGAAAAGGGCAAACCCGGTTACGGCTTATATGACAGGGCGCTCGGCGCTATGTATATGGCGGGAATATGGGAAACGCTTGAGAAAACGGGAGGAAAAATATAATGAAATTGCCATTTCAGATCGACCTTAAAGATAAAACAGTTGTAATAACGGGCGGCGGCGGAGTGCTTTGCAGTACCTTTGCAAAGGCGATTGCTTTATGCGGAGCAAAGGTCGCAATCCTTGACTTAAACGAAGACGCGGCAAACAAGGTTGCCGACGAAATTAAAGCGGACGGCGGAACCGCTATCGGCGTAAAGGCAAACGTGCTTGAAAAAGCAAGTCTTGAAGACGCGAAAAAGATTGTAAACGATACTTTCGGCTCGGTAGATATTCTTCTCAACGGCGCTGGCGGCAATAACCCGAAGGGAACTACCTCAAACGAATATTACGAAATCGGCGACGAGGAAAAAGAGGGAATAAAGACGTTTTTCGACCTTGACCCCGATGGAATAAGCTTCGTATTCAACCTCAATTTCATAGGAACATTTCTTCCGATACAGGTTTTTGCGCACGACCTTATAGGTAAGAAAGGCGCGGAGATAATAAACATCTCGTCAATGAACGCGTTTACTCCGCTTACCAAAATTCCGGCGTACAGCGGAGCAAAAGCGGCGATATCGAACTTTACCCAATGGCTCGCCGTTCATTTTTCAAAGGTGGGAATAAGGGTAAACGCCATAGCCCCGGGATTTTTCCTCACTAATCAAAACAGAGCGCTTTTGCTTTCAGAAAACGGTGAGTACACCGATCGTTCAAAGAAGATTATTTCACAAACGCCTATGGGAAGATTCGGAGAAAAGGAAGAACTTATAGGCACGCTTCTGTGGCTTTTGTGCGAAGACGCTTCAAGCTTCGTTAACGGCGTTGTCGTTCCCGTCGACGGCGGATTTTCGGCTTACAGCGGGGTATAAAAATGGGAATTATAAACGAAGATTTTCTGCTTAAAAACAAAACCGCAAAAGTTTTGTATCACGAGTTTGCGGAAAATATGCCGATAATCGACTATCATTGCCATCTGTCCCCGGAAATGATAGCAAACGGTTACGTTTTCAGAAACGCCTACGACCAGTTTCTTTCTTCCGACCATTATAAGTGGAGACAGATGCGCACAATGGGCGTAGACGAGGAATATATCACCGGAAACGCCGACGATTATGAAAAGTGGCTTGCTTTTGCAAAAATTATGCCTTATCTTATCGGAAATCCGCTCTATCACTGGACGGCTCTTGAGCTTAAAAGATATTTCGATATCGATACACCGCTTGACGAAAACAGCGCAAAAGAAATATGGGACAGCGTAAACGAAAAATTAAAGGGAGAGGGATTTTCGGCAAGGGCGCTTATAAAAAAATCAAACGTCAGCGTAATATGCACGACTGATAATCCTTATGACGACCTGAAGTACCATAAAATGCTTTCCGGCTTTGAAACAAAGGTGCTTCCAACCTTCCGCCCCGACATAAACGGCGAAATAAAAAGCGATATCACCGAGAGAATGGATTATTTTCATGCCCAAGGCTGCCG
>JAGADB010000002.1 GCA_017613815.1 Clostridia bacterium
ATAGTCGTCGAATGCCAGGACGAGAGAAGCCAGTTCAAGAATAGGGATAAGGCTATGAAGATGCTCAAAACCAAACTTCTCGATATGGAGAGGGAAAAGCAGCAGAACGCGATAGCGTCAGAAAGAAAGAGCCAGGTCGGCACGGGCGACAGAAGCGAACGCATAAGGACCTATAACTACCCGCAGGGAAGAATGACCGACCATAGAATAAACCTCACGATGTATTCGCTCGAAACGATACTCGACGGCAGACTCGACGAGATAATAGACGCGCTCATAACGGCGGACAGAGCAGAAAAACTGCAGAATTCGCAAATCTGATTTTGAAAACCCGGAAAGGAAAAATCATTTTTCATGATACTCGCAAAGACGGAGATATTAAAAGTTTCAAAAAACGCCGATACGGCGGAAGATATCGAAAAACTGAAATTTGCGTCCGACGTAATAAAAAGGGGCGGACTCTGCGTTTTCCCGACCGAAACGGTGTACGGACTCGGCGCCGATTCTCTTAACGAAAAGGCGGTAAAATCCATATACGAGGCAAAGGGCAGACCGCAGAATAACCCCCTTATCATACACCTTTCGGATAAAAGGGATATAGAAAAATACTGCGAAACGAAAGGCGTTTTCGGGCTCGATAAGCTGACAGACCTCATGCCCGCACCGCTTACCGTAATACTGCGCGCAAAGGATACAGTCCCCAAAACCACGACCGGCGGACTTGATACCGTCGCATTCAGGATTCCCGCAAATAATATCGCAAGAAAACTTATCGAACTTTCCGGAACGCCGATTGCGGCGCCTTCCGCCAATATTTCGGGAAAACCAAGCCCCACGGGCGTAAAAGACGTTATAGAGGATATGGATTCCAAGGTCGACGTCATAATAGACGGCGGCGAATGCGATATAGGCATAGAGTCAACCATAATCACACTTTGCGAAACCCCGCCGGTGCTTTTAAGGCCGGGAAAGGTGTCATTTGAAAAGCTGTGTGAACTGCTCGGGGAAGTGAATATGTCGCACGCCGTGCTCGATAGCTTGAAGCCGGGAGAAAAGATTTTGTCGCCCGGCATGGCGTATAAGCACTACGCGCCCGATAAACCCGTCTTTCTGCTCAAAGGAAGCACCGAAAAGAAAATAAACTACGTCAATGAGAAAAATAAAACCGAAAAAACAGCGGTCATCTGCTACGAGAGCGATAGGGAAAGTATAAACTGTAAAGATACGCTCTGCGCCGGAAGCGAAAACGATAACGAGGCGTACGCGGCAAAACTCTTTTCGCTCTTGAGAAAGACCGATAAACTTGACGTCGATAAGGTCTACGCCTTTCTGCCGAAAGATACGCACGGCATATCGCTTGCGATATATAACAGACTTATGAGGGCGGCGGCGTTCAACGTAATAAATCTGGAGTAAAAAAGAAAAAATGAAAATTATCGGCTTGACGGGCGCAAGCGGCGCCGGAAAAGGCACAGTTGCAAAAATAATGTCCGAAAAATTCGGCGCATTACATATAGATACCGACCTTACGGCAAGAAAAGTCGTAATGAAGGGAAAGCCCTGCCTTGAAGAGCTTAAAAACGCCTTCGGAAGCGGAATAATCAAAAAAAGCGGAAGCCTTGACAGAAAAAAACTTGCAAGTATTGCGTTTTCCGATAAAGAAAACCGTAAAAAACTCAATAAAATCACACATTTTTATATAAACGCGGAAGTAAAGAAAATAATCGAAAAAGCAAAGAAATCGGGAAAGACGGAGTATATCGTGATAGACGCGCCGCTGCTTTTTGAGAGCGGCGAAGATAAACTCTGCGACGTAACGCTCGGAATTGTGTCGGATAAGGAAACGAGAAAGAAAAGAATCATAAAACGGGATAAAATAAAAGCTCTTTCGGCGGAAAAGAGAATAAACGCCGGAAAAAAAGACGGATATTACGGGAAAAAATGCGACTACGTGCTCGAAAACCGCGGAGAAACGCTTGAGGAATTCGAAAGTAAAGCGGAAAAGTTTCTTGAAAAAATGTTTTCGGAAATATCCGGAAAATAAGCGCTGTGAAAGGTCTTTGATATGAGAAAATCATTTGTAATAGTAACGATTCTGGTGCTCGCCGCAATACTTGCGACGCTGTGGACGTTTTTTTCGGACCTTATCCTCAAAAAAACGCATCCGCTGCCGTACGCAGACACCGTAAAGAAATACAGCGCGGCGTACGCGGTGCCGGAAGAGATAATTTACGCGGTGATAAACACCGAAAGCAAATTCAAAAGCGACGCTCTGTCGAATAAGGGCGCGATAGGGCTTATGCAGATAATGCCCGAGACGTTCGAATGGCTGTGCTCGAAAAATTCCGAGGAAGACGCAAACGCAGAGCTTCTCTATAACCCGGAAGTGAATATAAAATACGGCGCCTACTATCTGAGCCTGCTTTACTCCGAATACGGAGTGTGGGAAACGGTTTACGCCGCGTATAACGCGGGCAGGGGAACCGTAAACGCATGGCTTTCCGACGCAAAATACAATAATAACGGAAAACTCGTGAATATCCCGTATTCCGAAACGGCAAAATACGTTGAAAAGGTGTCCGAAAACGCGGCGATTTATAAGAAGCTCTATTTTTCGGGCGAAAACCGGGAGGAAGACGCGGACGCCGGCATAAGCAGCATGGCGTACGGCACCGTGGTGTCATCGGACTGAAAATAAAAATTATTGAAATATAAAGGAGAAAACAATATGTCGAAAGAGAACAAAACCAAGGCGGAAGCGCTGAAAGAAAAACTGTTTGACGAAAATAAGAACGCATACGAGGTATGCACCGACGCGGAGATAAAAAAGGCGTATAAATACTGCGAAAGCTATAAAAATTTTATGAACGAAGCGAAAACCGAGCGCGAAAGCGTCGAAAAATCGGTTGAAATGCTCAAAAACGCGGGCTTTGTCCCGTTTGAATACGGAAAAAAGTATAAAACGGGCGATAAGGTTTACCTGAATAATAGGGGAAAGGCGCTTTATATCACGGTTTTCGGCAAAAAGAGCTTGGAAGAGGGACTCAATATCGCGGCGGCTCATAACGACAGCCCGAGAATAGATTTGAAGCAGTGCCCGCTTTACGAAGACGGCGGAATGGCGCTCTTCAAGACGCATTATTACGGCGGAATAAAGAAATATCAGTGGGTAACCGTGCCGCTCGCGCTTCACGGAGTGATAGTGAAAGAAAACGGAGAAGTGATAAACGTCCGCATAGGCGAAGACGAAAGCGACCCGGTGTTCTATATAACCGACCTGCTCCCGCACCTCGGAAAAGACCAAGAAGCAAAGACGCTCGGAAAGGCGTTTACGGGAGAACAGCTCAACGTCCTCGTCGGAAGCAAACCTTACGGCGACGAAAAGATAAGCGAAAAGATAAAACTCAACGTGCTTGCGCTTCTCAACGAAAAATACGGAATAACCGAAGCCGACCTCGTTTCGAGCGAGCTGTGCCTGGTTCCCGCCGCAAAGGCAAGGGACATAGGCTTTGACAGAAGCATCATAGGCGCTTACGGACACGACGACAGAGTCTGCGCTTATCCGATAGTAACGGCGGCTATCGAGGTTTCAAAGACCGTTCCCGAATATACCTGCGTTACTATACTCGCCGACAAAGAGGAAATCGGAAGCGAGGGAAATACGGGCATGCAGTCGTTCGCATTTGAAAATATGCTCGTCGAAATGGCGGAAAACGCAAAGGTTAATCCGAGAAAGATGTTCGAAAACTCAAAGTGCCTTTCGGCTGACGTAAATTCCTGCTACGACCCCACCTACCCGGAGGTTTACGAGGCGAGAAACTCGGCGTTTCTGAATAAGGGAGTCGCCGTAACGAAATTCACGGGCGCAAGAGGCAAGTCCTCCACAAACGACGCACACGCCGAATACGTCGCGCTCGTAAGAAAGATATTCAACGGTAAAAAAGTGCTGTGGCAGGCGTGCGAACTCGGTAAAGTCGATATAGGCGGCGGCGGAACGGTCGCAATGTATCTCGCAAAGCTCAATATCGACGTAATAGACGTCGGCGTGCCGGTGCTCTCGATGCACGCGCCGTACGAAGCGGTTTCAAAGACCGACGTTTATATGGCTTATAAGGCGTTCTGCGCATTTTTCGGAAGAAAATAATACGGGAAGACGGGAAAACGAAAGTATGAAAAAAATAATTCCGCTTTTTTCGGGCTCAAGCGGAAACTGTACGTATATAAGGTGCGATGACGAGGAAATCCTCGTCGACGCGGGCGTTTCAATGAAAATGATTGAATGCGCGCTGAACAGCATAAATACCGGACTGTCGCGGATTAAAGCAATATTCGTAACGCACGAGCATACCGACCATATAAAGGGCGTCGAAGCAATATCAAAGGCGTACGGAATACCGGTATACATTAACGGCGCGTCGGCGCAGTACGCCGTGCAGAACGGCATTTTCTGCGAAACGCAGAAAGTTATTACCGAAAAGAACGCGCTCGATTCCGTAAGCCTTGACGGAATACACGCCGATATATTCAAAACTCCGCACGACTCGTGCGGAAGCGTCGGATACAGATTTACTTTTTCCGACGGAAGCGCGCTCGGATACGCAACGGATATGGGATATATCACGAAAACGGTCGCCGAAGCGCTTTTCGGCTGCGAAACCGTTATTCTGGAGAGCAACCACGACCTGCAGATGCTGAAAAACGGACCGTATCCGTATTATCTGAAGCATAGGATTATGTCGGATAGGGGACACCTCTCAAACGACGCGTCGGCAAACCTTCTGCCGTACCTATACGAAAAGGGCACTAAAAAGGTGATACTCGCGCACCTGTCGGAGCATAACAATACCCCGCGGCTCGCTTACGAAACAAATACCGAGGCGCTGAAAAAAGAGGGTATAGGCGAAAGCGAAATGAAGATCACCGTTGCGATGAAATCTGTAATATAAGGGAAACTCAGGGAAAAACGTAAATGACAAGACTTGTTGTTGTAAGACACGCCGAAAGCGAAGGCAATTTTTTAAGGGAATTTCACGGACAGTATAACTCGGACATCACCGAAAAAGGACATATTCAGGCGGAATGCACCGCAAAATTCTTAGACGGCGTAAAAATAGATAAAATATATTCCAGCGACATAAAAAGGGCGTATTCCACCGCAAAACATATAGCGGACAGAAAGGGACTTGAAATAATCAAAGACGAGGGCTTGAGAGAAATTTTTGCCGGCGAATGGGAGAAGAAAAGCTTTTATAAACTGCCGGAAGAGTACCCCGAACTTTTCGAAAAATGGAAAACCCATAAATCGCAGTGCACCCTTCCCGGAGGAGAATCGGTTTTTCACCTTGCGCACAGAATAACAGAGGAATTTGAAAAAATCGCGCGCGAAAACGACGGAAAAACCGTGCTCGTCGTAACCCACGCAACGCCGATAGCGTCGCTTATCTGCCTGTGGAAAGGGGAAGACCTTTCCTATATGGACGATATCCCGTGGGCGCCCAACGCGTCTGTCAGCATAGTCGATTATATAAAAGACGGGGAATATAAAATAGAGATGCTCGCATACTCCGAACATCTCGAAAAGGAAGGAC
>JAGADB010000020.1 GCA_017613815.1 Clostridia bacterium
TCTTTTGGTACTTTTCTCGCGTGAGAAAAAGTACGAAAAAACCGTTTCCCTTTTGAAGTCGGTCTCACATATCCTCAATGTTCACTCAATATATCACCAACAAAACTATAAAGAATTCCGCTCTCTTTGGTTACTTTCTCTCTCGTGAGAGAAAGTAACACGAAAAATATAAAAACAAAAAAATCCCGCAAATGCGGGATTTTTCATTATGAAATATTCAGATTCGCATAATCATGGAAGCGAAGTAGTTATGCACGAAAGGCATACCGGGGCCTGCGAACCAGAGTCTGGGCTGTTCGAGTTCCTCGAGTTTTTCGACCTTACCGTCGAGGTAATCTCTTATTCTCTGAGCGGCTCTTTTTGAGAGTCCTTCGTGAGCGAAAATTCTTTCGTCTATAACCTCAAATCCGAAGGGTTTATTATTTGCGTACCAAATTTCGGCGACCTTATCGTGATGTTTCTTATAGCTTTCGCTGAGGTGGTCGAATTCCTTTGCGAGTTTTGCGAGCGCCTTTCTGTCGTTTGCCTGATATGCTTCCACGAGTCTGTTTCCGGAGTTACACTTTTCATAAATAATCTGCGTATAAAGGCGTGCTTCTTCGAAGAGGTACTCGAATTCACCCTGCGGGGGAAGTTTATTGAGTTTGGTGAGGTATTGTTTATAATGCTTTTTCAAGTCGAGGAGCGCGTGGTGTTTATCGAAAAGACCCTCCATGATAAGCTGGTAATAAACCTGTTTGCTTATCGTAGCGTTTCTCTCTCTGCATCTGCTGTCGTTGAAGGTATCGATACTGAGAAGCAGGAATGCGTCCATATCGAGTCCCGTGCAGACTTTGAACATTTCGGCGAGGTGTTTATCGCTTCTGTCCTCGCTGTAATTATATTCGGCGTAAAGCTGGAGTCCGAGAAGTCCTTCGAAAATGCTGCATTCCGCGCCGTCGTCGCCCCACATTGTTGCGAAAACGTCTTTTACGCCGTGTTTTAAGCAAGCGTTGAGTCCGACTTCGGTTGTTGCGAAGGTCTTTTCATAGTTTACCTGGAAGCCGGTCCACGTCCAGATACCGCCTGCGAAGACTATGGGCTTACCCATTTTCTTATGTATTTCTATCATACCGTCGCAGACGTCTTCGGAGAGGTTATAGTAATCCCAGTAAACCATCGACATTTTATCGGGAATCAAAGACGAGATATTCTTCGGGAGTTTTGCGTTGAGGTCGTAATAGCCGCCGCTCTGCGAGCCGAGACGCATAAACATATCGCTCCACATCATCGGTTCAAAGCCGTACTTTTTAGCGAGGTCCGCCACTCTGCCGAGGTGTCTTGAAAGGAGTTCAAATCTATCCTGAAGTCCGTGTTTCGTGAGGTAGTTGCCGAGTCCGACGCCGTGCGCCTCGTCCATTCCGACGTGAATCTTATTGGTTTTGAAGCACTCTCTGCACGTCTTGAACATCTCTTCGATAAATTCATACGTTTTTTCCTCATCTATGAGGAGCACTTCGTTATTATCCTTGATACGCCATGCGTAGGGCCAGCGGAGCGTTCTTCCGAGGTGTCCGAGCGTCTGTATGCAGGGAATTACCTCGACTCCGAGTTTTTCGGCGTAGGAGACGATTTCCTTGAGTTCTTCCTTCTCATACGCGCCTCTGAAATATCCGAAATACGGGTATTTTTCCATTTTATAGGTATCTTCGGTATAGAGCATGAGCATATTGAGTCCCATTTTTGCCATATAGCGAAGCAGTCTCTTTACGGAATCGACTTTAAGCACCGCGTTTCTTGACATATCAGCCATTATTCCGCAGGTATCGAACTTTCTTTTTTCTACGATTTTAAAGTCCTTTTTGCCGCTTTTGATCTGGTAGGTCATTATGGAGAGGGCTCTGAAAAATTCGGGCAGAATTTTATACTTTATCGTATATTTGCCGTCTTTTCCGACAACTTCTATTCTTTCCCTCTTCATTTTACGAACTTCGATATCCGCTTTTACGCTTTTATCGGCAAGTATGTCGAATCCTTTTTTTACTTCCTTGATATCGCCGTAAATCTTCAATTTTCGCACCTCTTTTATCAATTTTTACTTGCTTAATTTTAACATTTTTATTCTTTTTTGTCAACAAAATAAAGAATAAATATCCTTTTTTTGCAAAAAATAATGAAAAAAGGAGCGGATTAAAATGGAGGTTTATAAGCGCGTTTCCTCGCGGTCTGTTATCACGTTCAAGAACAAAATCAAGGTCTCAAACGCCGCCTGCTGCGGCGGAAAATACGAAAAAGAGGGCCCTCTCGGCGACACTCTCGACGTTTATCTCGGAGAAGGCGGTCTCGGGCAGAAAACCTTTGAAAAAGGTGAAGAAGAGGCGGTACGCGTTACCGTTAACATGCTTTTATCGAAAGCGGGCATAAAGGAGCAGGACGTCGACGTTATGTTCGGCGGCGACCTTATGAATCAGTGCACTTCCACCGGCTACGGCCTTTGTGGCTTCGACATTCCCTATATCGGTCTTTACGGCGCGTGTTCGACCTTCGTTTCGGGGTTGCTTTGCGCATCGGTTATGATAGATTCCGGGCATGCGGAAACTGCGGTAGTGGTTGCGTCGTCGGATTTCTGTTCGGCGGAGCGGCAGTTCCGTTATCCCCTGGAATACGGCTCAGTTGCCGGCACGACTTCGCAAACCACGGTTACGGGTGTGGGTGCTGTTCATCTGACGAAAGCGTCGGAAAGCGAAAGCGGGGTATTCATAGGCGGCGGCATTTACGGGATCGTAAATGATTCCGGGATCAAGGATCCCGCGAATATGGGCGCCGCGATGGCGCCCGCCGCCGCCGACACGATAGAAAGGTTCGCGCGCGGTTCTGATATTTCGGATTTCGACTTTATCGCAACGGGCGACTTAGGAAGCGAGGGCAGAAGCATCTGTGAGGAAATATTAAAAAACAAAGGCATTTACAGAAGCGGTTTTCTCAAAGACTGCGGCGAGATGATATACGACGAAGAGGCGCAGGACGTGGGCTGCGGCGGTTCCGGCTGCGGATGCAGCGCCGTCGTCGCAAGCGGACATTTATTTCCTCTTCTCTCATCCGGCGCATACCGAAAAATCGGTCTTATCGGCACGGGTGCCATGATGAGTCCGCAAAGCATAATGCAGGGGTTATCCATTCCGTCGGTTGCGCACATGGTAACGCTTCAGTCGGCAAATGAATAAAAAGGAGTAAAGGACATGCAATATTTATGGGCGTTTACCGTAGGCGGTTTACTATGCGTTATAGCGCAGATACTGATTGACAAAACTAAGCTTACGCCGGCGCGCATTCTCGTCGGGTACGTGATTGCCGGCGCGATTCTCTCGGCTCTCGGCATATACGAATATATTGCCGATTTTGCGGGCGCGGGTGCGTCGGTGCCGCTTTTAGGGTTCGGGCACTCCTTAATTCAGGGTGTGGAAAAAGCGGTTGACGAGAAGGGGCTTTTCGGCATTCTTTCGGGCGGGCTTATCGGCACGGCGTCGGGCATTTCCGCGGTCATGCTGTTTTCGTTTTTATCGGCGCTGTTATTCAAAAGCCGCAGAAAATAAAATAAAAAAAAGAGGCGGTTTCCCGTCTCTTTTTTATTTGTTATTATCAGAATATTGCGATTACGGCTTTATCGTAGGTTGCTTCGATAAAGTTCTTTACGTTATCGCTCTGAACGGCTTTTACAAGAGCTTTAATCTTTTCGTTATTTTCGTTGCCTTCTTTTACGACGATGATATTTGCAAACGTCTGAGCCGCTTCGGATTCGGCGTCTTCTACCGCCAGCGCTTCGGAAACCTTAAGTCCCGCGCCTATGGCGTAGTTGCCGTTGATAACCGCCGCGTTCACTTCGTCGAGGATAGACGGAAGAAGGGCTGCTTCCATTTCAACTATTTCATAGTTATTCGGGTTTTCGATTATATCCTTCTTTGTCGCTTTGAGGCCTGCGCCGTCGGCGAGTTTGAAAAATCCCTTTGCGGCGAGGAGCTGCAGAGCGCGCGCTTCGTTCGACGGGTCGTTGGGAACGGCTATCTTTGCGCCTTCCGGAATTTCGTCAAGCGATTTGCTTGTTCCGGCGTAGATTGCGTAGGGTTCATAGTGAATCTTTGCCACCGTTACGAGGTGGGTTCCGTTGCTTTCGTTGAACTCGTCGAGGTACGGCTGGTGCTGGAAGTAGTTTGCGTCGACGTCGCCGGATTCGGTTGCGTTATTGGGGATGATATAGTCGTCCATAACCTTGATTTCGAGGGTATATCCCTGTTCCTTGAGCGTGTCGATGCACTGCTCCAAAATTTCCGCGTGGGGCGTTGAGCTTGCGGCAACGACGATTTTCTTATCGTCCGATTTCTTTTCGCAGCTTGCGAATACGAAGAGTACCGCGAGCACGAGTGCTAAAATTCTGAGTGCGTTTTTCATGATTTTTTCTCCTTTTTCTGATGTGTATTTTGTTGATTTCTTATTCTTTTATCGCTTGATTTCGCTATGTGATTGAGTGTTTCCTGAAGTATCTGAACAAGTATTATGAGAAGTACCGACGAAATATACATAGTCTTACTGTCGAACTTATAAAGTCCGTATCTGACCGCCATCTCGCCGAGTCCGCCGCCCGCGATAAGGTACGTCATGGGCGTATATCCGAGTATCGTCGTTACCGCAATCGCGCTTCCTATTATCAGCGACGGCTTTGCTTCGGGAATTACCACCTTGGTGATTATCTGAAAGTTATTCGAGCCCATCGACTGCGCCGCTTCTATTACGCCCGCGTCGACCTCCTTTAACGACGACTCTATCATTCTCGCGACAAACGGAGCCGCGGCAACGACGAGATAGAAAATAAACGCGTTATCCCCTATTTTCGTTCCCACTATCACGCTTGCGAGAGGCTGAGTCATGACGAGAAGTATTACGAACGGTATCGACCTCAAAATATTGACGATTACCCCCGCCGCAGCGTTTACGGATTTATTCGGGAATATACTTCCCGACGCGGTGCCGTAAAGGATTATGCCGAGCGGAAAGCCGATGACATATGCAAGAAACGTACTCAAAAGCGTTATTTTCACGGTGGTGAATATTGCGTTTACGTACATTTCCGTCATACCCGTGCCGAGTAAGTTATCAAAAAATTCTATCACCGCTCACACCTCCTCGTACTTTACTTCTTTTTTATCGAGGTATGCCTTTATTCTGTTTACCGCCGCTTCGTCGTCGGGAAGCTGCAGCAGCATCTGTCCGTATGCCGTTCCCTCGATATCCTTGGTGTCCGCGCCGAGAATATTCACGACGGCGTGGCATTCAAGTATCAGATTTGCGATAAGCGGCTCGACGGAGGAACGTCCGTCAAACGCAATTCTTATCACTCTTTCCGAGAGAACCCTCTTTATGCCCTCGTTCTTCGGCAAAATAAGTTCCTTTGCGATATCCGAAACCGGCGACATAAATATGTCCTTGACGTAGCCCTTTTCGACGATTTCGCCGTTTTCTATGACGGCGACCTTATTGCATATCTGCTCGACGACCTTCATTTCGTGGGTGATTACTATTATCGTTACTCCCATTTCGGTATTTATCTTTTTGAGAAGCGAGAGTATCGACCTTGTGGTATTGGGGTCGAGGGCGCTCGTCGCTTCGTCGCACAGCAGCACCTGCGGGTCGGTCGCAAGCGCTCTTGCTATCGCAACCCTCTGCTTCTGGCCGCCCGAAAGCTGTGCGGGATAGGAATTCATCCTATCGGAAAGTCCGACTGTTTCGAGCAGTTTTTTCGCCTTCTCCTCCGCTTCCTTTTTGGGAGTTCCTATTATTTCGAGCGGATAGCAGACGTTCTTTAATGCCGTTCTCTGCGAGAGAAGATTGAAGTTCTGGAATATCATGGACATTTTCTGTCTCTGCTTTAACAGTTCCTTATGCGAAAGCGTTCCAAGGTCCACTCCGTTGAAGACGACGCTGCCGCCCGTCGGCGTTTCAAGATAGTTTATGCATCTGACAAGCGTTGATTTGCCCGCGCCCGAAAGACCTATTATTCCGTACACGTCCCCTTTCTCTATCGTTAAGGAAACGTCGTTTACGGCTGTAATATTCTTTGAGTCGGCGTCAAACACTTTGCTCAAACGTTTAAGTTCAATCATTTTTCTTACCTTTCTCTTTTTTGCCCCGCAAACAACAAAACCGGGGGTTTTGCAACTCCCGGCACATTCAATGCTTTTTATTCCGCGCTAAAATTTCTCATCCGAAGGCGCAAGAACAAAACCGTACACCGAACATGTCCGGGAGAAAAGCATTCGCATGGTTTTTCCGATGTTTTTCATTGTTCTGCCTCCTTCCGATTTTTGTTCATTATATCACAACGCTTTTTTGTTGTCAAGTTTTTTATTACACAAAAAAAGCGGCGTATTAGCCGACAAAGTCGGCAGTTATGAGTTTCGCTGACGCGAAACGTTATGAGCGCTTACGCGCGTTATGATTGCTTCGCAAGTTATAAGTGCCTGCGGCACGCGGAACTCATATCATAACTTTGCGGCTCTGCCGCAAATCATAACTTGCACACAAAGTGTGCAATCATAACTGTAAACTATTAATTTGACGTTTGGCACACAAACGTCCTGTTTGCAACGGCATATAACAAAGATACCGGCTGAAATAAGGGTTTCGTCCCTTACCTCAGCCGGTATTAGTTAACTGTCCTTAAGAGGAATTTTATCCTTTTTCTTCCGGTTTTTTCTTTATTGCTATCTGGAGTACCGCAACCACCGCTACGAGCGCAATGCCTATGATATCGGTGAGCGTTCCGGGATATATCATCAAAAGGCCGCCGACAAGAAGCGGGATTACCTCGTATATTTCAAGCTTCCTCAGGAAAAAGCGTTCGAGTCCCGCGGAAATCGCGATAATTCCTATGAGCGACGTTACTATTATAAGCACGACGTCGAGCGCGTTTGCGTCGATAAACAGCATTTTCGGGTTAAAGGCGAATATATACGGTATGATGAACGCCGTAAGTGCAAGGCGCGTAGCCGTTACTCCCGTTTTAAGCGGGTTGGACTTTGCTATGGCGCTTCCCGCGTATGCCGCGAGTGCAACGGGCGGCGTGATATCCGCCACAATTCCGAAATAGAACACGAACATATGCGCCGCGAGCAGCGGAATTCCCATTTTTACGAGTATCGGCGCGGTTATCGTCGCCATGATGAGGTAGTTTGCCGTGGTCGGCACGCCCATGCCGAGCACGATACAGGTAAGCATTGTCAAAAACAGTGCGAAGAAGAGGTTATTATGCGCTATCGGAACGATAAGGTCTATGAGCGTCGAGCCCAGAGACGTCATAGTAATGACTCCCGCGACTATTCCCGCAAGTCCGCATGCAAGCGTTACGCCCATGGTATTTTTTATACCGCCTTCAAGGGCGTCGAGCGCTATTCTTCCCGATTCTTTGGTCTGTTTGCCTGCAAACGACACCAAAATATAGATGAGTCCCGAAATTATCGCCGCGTTTTCCATTTTCATGCCGAAGCCGAACATTGCGATAAAGAATGCCGCCACCGGAACGAACAAAAGCAAGGTATCTATGACGTCGGACGCGATGTCTTCTTTTTTCGAAAGTTTTTTCACCATTTTCACGATATCGGTCGCGAGCATGATGAACATCGTCGTCAAAATCGCCATACATGCCGACTGCGCCGGCGTTCTGTTAAACGCCATGAGCGTTACGAGCATGATAATCGGCAGAAACAGGTAGCCTTTTCTGAAAAACAGTTTGAAGAAGTTGGGAATGCTCTCTTTGGGAAGTCCTTTGAGTCCGAGTTTCTTCGCTTCAAAGTGTATCATAAAGAATATTCCCGTAAAATACAGCACCGCCGGCAGTATCGCCGCCACCGCTATGGTAACGTACGGGATGGCCGTTATTTCAGACATTAAAAACGCCGCGGCGCCCATAATCGGAGGCATTATCTGGCCGCCGGTGGAGGCCGCCGCCTCTACCGCCGCCGCAAATTCCGGCTTATAGCCGATGCTCTTCATTACGGGGATTGTTACGCTTCCGCTTCCGACGGTATTCGCAACCGAGCTTCCCGAATACATTCCTTCGAGCGCCGACGAGATTACCGCAACCTTTGCGGGTCCGCCCGACGCGTATCCGGCTATGGAGTTTGCAAGGTCGACGAAAAACGTTCCTATGCCCGTCTTTTCGAGGAACGAGCCCAAAATGATAAAGAACACTATAAACGTCGAGCACACGTTGAGCGGCGTGCCCGGGATTCCGTTTGTAGTATAGAAGAGGTTAAACAGTATCGACTGCAGCGATTTTCCGTACACGAACGCGTACACGATAAAGCCGCCCGCGACGAACAAAATCGGAATTCCGACCGCTCTTCTGCAAAGTTCGAACAAGAACAGTATTCCGACAACCGCCATGATTTTATCGAGCGTATTTATCGCAACCGCCCTGTTCGTTATTTCCCTGAAATTAAATGCGTAGTAAAAATACGGCGTTGCGCCTGCTATCGCGAAAACGATATCGTACCACGGTATAAAATTACGTTTCGCCGTCTGTTTTTTATAAAGCGGGTATATCAAAAATCCCAAAAAAATGATGATTCCCAAAAAAGACGACATTCTCACCTGTTCGGGCAGCGTGAAAAAGCGCGTTCCGAATATAAATGCGGCAAACGCTATAAACAGCACTTTAAGCAATTTCCCGGGGATTCCTGCGAACTGTCTCGTATTTGATTCCCTGTCAAATTCCGCCAGCAGTTCGTCGGCTGTTTTGACGTTTTCCGTATTCCGGTTTTCAGACATGCTTTTATCTCCTTACTCGTTTGATTTCAAACACAACGTGAGCGTTTTTTCCGCACATTTCGGTCATACTCACGGTTTTTCCCTCTATGGTCAGCAGGTGGTCGGACACCGTGCCGACTATATATTTTATTTTTTCAAATTCGGTGTCAAAGCCCTCTACAACCATATTTCCGTCTTTATCAAAGGTCAGCGTCTGCCCTTCCTCTATTTCGGTCTGGACGCCTGCCCCGAAGGCGGAATAGACTGTTTTTTCGGCATAAAGTTTATTGCCCCTTACGACAAAATAATCTCTTACGGGGCTTTTATTTACCGAATGTATGAATTCAACGGAAAATTCCATTCCGTCGTATATATCGTATGTTCCGTATATCTCCTTGCTTTCGCCGTTATAAATGACGAGTTTTTCCTTATATCCGAAAAAAGCAAAGCATATACAAAACACCACAGCCGTAGCCGCAATTCCAGCTACAGCTGTGAATGTCTTTTTTTTCATTGTAATTTTTTATTCCGTATTATTTGAGAACGCCTATCTCTTTGAAGTATTTTTCAGCGCCTGCGTGGAACGGAACAACTTCCGGGATACCCTGTACTGCCTTTTCGGCGTCGAGTTCGAGTCCCTTTGCGTGAGCGGCTGCGATTTCGTCTTTATTTTCGAATATCGCCTTCGTGATATTATAAACCGTCTCTTCAGAAAGGTTCTTATCAACGATATAGGTTGCCATTACGGCTACCGTCTTTACGCCTTCCGTCATGCCGTTATACGTGCCTGCGGGGATTTCCTGCTGTGTATAGAAGCCGTACTTCGACGAGAGTTCTGCGAATTTATCGTCGTCAACCGGAATAACTTCGATTTCGTTGCTCATTGCAAGGTCGGTAATAGCCGTTGTCGGAATACCCGCTACGCAGAAGAACGCGTCTATCTTTTCGTCTTTGAGAGCGTCTGCCGACGGACCGAATCCGAGGTTCTGCTTTTCGATATCCTTATTGATGTCGATGCCGTATGCTTCGAGAATCTGCGTTGCGTTGAATTCAACGCCGCTTCCCGCGTCGCCCACCGATACTCTCTTGCCTTTGAGGTCGGAAACCGTCTTTATTCCGCTGGATTTCGTTGCGATTATCTGGCAGAGTTCCGGATAAAGTGTTGCAACTGCCGCAAAGTCGGTTATCTTGGTGCCGTCAAAGAGGTCCGTGCCGGTATATGCATAGTACATAACGTCGTTCTGCACAACCGCCATATTTGCTTCTTTGGTTTCTATGAGCTGGATATTCGCTTTGGACGCGCCCGTTGACTGTACGTCGAACGCAATTCCCGTCTTAGCCGCGAGTATCGGGCCCATTGCCATGCCGTATGCATAATACGTTCCCGTGCTTCCGCCCGTTGCGAGCACTATCTTTTCGTCTTTCTTTCCGCAGGACGAAAGAAGCAGCACGCATACCATAAGTATCGCGAGGACAAGTGCTGTGGTTTTTTTCATTGTAAATTACCTCCGTTTTTGTAAAAAAATGAATTTTTAAATTACAATATATGTATATGTATTATATCTTTTTTACACAAAAAAGTCAATAGCAATACCGAAATTTGTATTTTTTATATAAATCTTTCCTCATATTATTGAATAATTACGACCGCTTCCGATTCATTTTGTCCTTTTTCGCGCGGGCTTTTTCTATTTGACTTTAATCTTTATTTATGTTATAATTCTGCCGTAAACAAAACGTCGTGGAGGCAAAATGGACAACACTTTTGATGACGCATTCGCTTACGAATCCGATTTAATTACAAATTCAAACCGCTGTTTCTTTACCGGGCACCGCAGAATAGGCGCGCAGGTTTCGGACAAGCTTTTGCTGCGGCTGAAAGCCACCGTTTCATACTTACTTTCAAAGGGTGTTACGGAATTTCACACCGGCGGCGCCGTAGGCTTTGACACCTTTGCGGCGATGATGATTATCGACTTAAAACGCTATCATCCCGAAATCCGTCTCGTGCTCGACCTGCCGTTTTTAAACCAGAGCGAGCTTTGGAACGACAAAAACAAGCGGCTTTACAGCTTTATTCTCGAGCATGCCGACAAAACCAACTATGCGTGCAACAAAGTCGTAAAAGACGCCGGCGAAGTCAAGAAATATCTCCTCGAAAGGAACAGGATGATGGCAGATTCGTGCTACTACTGCGTCGCGTACTTCTCCGGCGCGCACGGAGGCACCGATTACACCGTTTCATATGCAAAAAAGGCGGGCTGTGAGATAATAAATCTCTACTACGACGTATCGTTTTAAAAAACAGTGAAAAAAAGGTTTCGCGTTTGCGAAACCTTTTTTATTTTCATTATTTTACGACAAAATCGCTCTGTCGTTTGTAAACTCGTCGCCGCTTGCCTTATTGAACATTTCAAGAAGGTCTTCCACGGTGAGATTCATCTTTTCTTCGCCGGAAACGTCGATGATAATCCTTCCCTCGTGGAGCATTATCAGTCTGTTTCCGTGTCTTATGGCGTCCCTCATATTATGGGTTATCATAAGAGTCGTAAGATTATTCTCTTTAATGATGCTATCGGAAATATTCAGCACCTTTTCCGCGGTTTTGGGGTCGAGCGCCGCCGTATGCTCGTCGAGCAGCAGCAGTTTCGGCTTATTCATCGCCGCCATGAGCAGCGTTATCGCCTGTCTCTGTCCGCCCGAAAGGAGTCCCACCTTTGAGGTCATACGGTTTTCGAGTCCGAGTTCGAGCTGCGAAAGGAGTTCTTTGAATTCCTTACGTTCCTTACCCGTTACTCCCCACGAAAGGCTTCTGCGTTTGCCGCGTCTTTTGGCGAGAGCAAGATTTTCCTCTATGCTCATATCCGCCGCGGTTCCCATCATCGGGTCCTGGAACACTCTGCCCAGGAATTTTGCCCTTTTATATTCCGGCATTGACGTTACGTCCTTACCGTCGATGATGATTTTTCCACCGTCGGGCTTCCATACGCCCGAAACGGCGTTCAGCATCGTGCTTTTTCCCGCTCCGTTGCCGCCGATTACCGTTACGAAGTCTCCGTTATAAAGGGTGAGGCTTAAATCGTTGAGCGCAACTTTTTCGTTGATCGTTCCGGGATTGAACGTCTTATAGACGTGCTTAATCTCGAGCATTTTAAGCGTCCTCCTTCTTTTTCGGTTTCGTAAACTGCTTTTTCCAGTACGGCACGGCGAGGAATATCGCAACGACGATTGCCGAAAGCATCTTGAGCAAATCCGGGTCGAGTCCCATATAAATGACGCTCTGATATACTATGTAATATATGATACCGCCGAATACGGCGCTGAAAAGCTTTACCGCGAAGTTATCCGATATCTTTGAGAGCAGCGCGTTGCCGATGATTATTGCGGCAAGTCCTATTACTATGGCGCCTCTTCCCATATTGATATCGGCAGCTCCGGAATACTGTGCGAGCAATGCTCCCGCAAGCGCTACTATTCCGTTGGAGACGGTGAGCGCGAGCACGATATTGAATTTTGTGTTTATTCCCTGCGCGCGGCTCATATTGAGGTTATTTCCCGTCGCGCGTATCGCGCATCCGAGCTCCGTTCCGAAGAACCAGTACAGTATCGCGATTATAACTATGCAGAACAAGACGAGCGCGAGTATCGTGCTTCCCTTATTCAGCTGCGTTACAACGACCTTGAACTGTCTTGCGTTGAGCGCCTGGTTTGCTTTTCCCATTATTTTGAGGTTCACCGACCAAAGCATAAGCTGTGTAAGGATACCCGAAAGTATCGGCGGGATGCCCAAAAGCGTATGGAGTATTCCCGTTACAAAGCCCGCTATCATTCCCGCGACAAGCGATACCGCCATTGCCGCCCAGACGTTTACGCCCGACGTTACCAGCATAGCGCACACTGCCGCGCCCGTGCAGATAGAACCGTCGACCGTAAGATCGGCGAAATCAAGTATTTTATATGATATATACAGTCCTATCGCCATTATGCCCCAGATCATTCCCTGGGCTATGGCTCCCGGCATAGCATTCAGAAGTCCCATTTATTAACAAATTCCTCCGTGTGATTCTCCCGCGGGGTTCTTTTTATTCTATGGGAGAATAATCTGCGGGTATCTCGATTCCGAGTTCTTCGCAAATGTCTTTATTATACTTCTTTACGGGGTTCGGATCGTATTCTATTGCCATTTCGGATACTTTCTTTTCTCCGCTGAGTATCTGAGCCGCCATTTCGCCCGTCTTCTTGCCGAGTTCATAGTAGCTTATCGAAAGCGTTACGGCGCCGCAGCCCTTGCAGATGCCTTCTTCGCCCGCTACTACCGGAACCTTCTTGGGAAGAAGCACGTTGTTTATGGTTTCTGCGCAGGATGCTGCGGTATTATCCGTCGGGATATATACTACGTCGCAGTCGTCCGCCGCTTTTTCGGTTACCTGTACAACGTCGTTGGAGTCGGAGAATTTATATTCCGTGCAGGTAAGGCCCTTGCCTTCGAGGATTTCCTTTACCACGTTTACCTGATAAGTCGAGTTGGGTTCCGCGGAGCAGTACAAAAGTCCTACTTTCTTTGCTTCGGGGAACAAATCGATTACCATCTGCGCCTGTTCCGAAAGAGGAGCAAGGTCGCTCGTTCCGGAAATGTTGCTTCCCACTACGCCGTTGAAGTTTTCGATGTTGAGTGCAACGCCGTATTCGGTTATCGACGTGCCGAGAACCGGAATTGTTGTTGTTGCGCTTGCAGCTGCCTGAAGTGCGGGTGTTGCGTTTGCCATGATGAGGTCAACGTTCTTCGATACGAAGCTGTTTACTATCGTCGAGCATACGTTGGAATCGCCTGCGGCGTTCTGTACGTCAACGGTTACCTTATCGCCGAATTTGTCTTTGAGCGCGTCAA
>JAGADB010000021.1 GCA_017613815.1 Clostridia bacterium
GCGTCCGATTTCTCCTATGAGGATATAACCTTTGAGAACTCCGTCTTTAATGAAAAAGCGTTTGAGCGCGTTTTCCGACTTTTCTTCAATCATCTCGCCGTCGTATGCGCCCGCCGTCATCATATTGAGACCGAAAAATCCTATGGAATTCATCGGAATCGCCTTGTCGAAAGAATTGTTTCCGCCCGCCATGTTGACTCCCGCCGTGTGCCCCTGCATATAGGCGTTCGGCAGAATTGCAAGCACCCTGTTTGCGCCTATAGAGGAATCGTACCCCTCCGCACAGTCTCCGGCGGAGAAAACGTCCGGGATGGAGGTTTCCATCCTGTTATTTACGATAATTCCGCGGTTTACCTCGCCCGACGCCTCCTTTACGAGCCCGACGTTTGCCCTCACGCCGACGGCAAGGATGAGTATGTCGAATTCCTCCGTAAGACCGCTGTTCATATACGCTTTATTGCCTTCAAAGCGCTGTACGCTGTCGCCGAGCAGGAATTTCATTCCGTTTTCTTCAAGGTGCGTTTGCACGATTTTTGCGCAGTCATCGTCGAGAATGCTCGAGAGCACGCGGTTTGCAAGGTCGCACACGATAATGCTTCCGACGCGCTCCTTTATGCCTTCCGCGCACTTCAAACCTATAAGTCCCGCGCCGACGATGAAAACACGCGCGTTTTCGTTTAGTTTTTCCTCAAGAGAAAGCGCGTCGTCAAGCGTCATAAAGCCGAATTTGTCCTTTACCGTGTCAAGTCCCTCAAAAGGCGGTACGAACGGGCGGGAACCGGTTGCGACGCACAGAGAGTCGTAAGAAAGTACGCTTTCGTCGTCGAGTTTTACCGACTTTTCGTCGGGATTTAGCGAAACGGCTCGCTTTCCGGGCAGAAAATCGCATCCGTTTTCCCCGTAGAAGCCGTCTTTGCGGTATTTCATACGTTCAAGGTCGGTTTTTCCCTCTAAATAATAGGAAATAAGAGGGCGGCTGTAAACGGGGCGGTTTTCTTCCGATACAACCGTTATTTTTCCCGATTTATCGACCGAGCGGATGCCTTCTATACAGCCGACGGCGGCGGTTCCGTTGCCGATTATGACGTAATTTTTCATTCCGCCTCGCTCCTCTCCTCGTAAACTATCGCTTTATTCGGACAGCCGGCAACACACGCGGGCGCTCCGCACACGTTGTCAAGGCAAAGCTCGCATTTCTGCATTATTCCGTCTTTTCCCGGCGCAAGAGCGCCGTAAGGGCAGACGAGAACGCAGGTAAGACAGCCGACGCACTTGTTTTTGTCGATTTTCACGACGCCGTCATTGTTTGAAATCGCGCCCGCAATACAGCTTTTTACGCATATCGGGTCGGTGCAGTGCCGGCAGGAAACGGCAAACGTGATTTTGTCGTTGCCTTCGACGTGAATGCGCGGAAAAATCTCTTTGTCCTTGAGCGCGAAAGCCATATCCTTTAATCCGGAATTGGCAAACGCGCAGTTGTATTCGCATAAGTGGCAGCCAAGGCACCACTCTTCATTTACATATACACGTTTCATAATTATTCTCCCGCATGAGAGATACCGAGTATCTCAAGTTCTTTTTCGTTAAGACCTATGCCGCGGAGCATGAGTCTGTTGCCTCGCAGCGCTTCTATGGAGTTTATTCCCATACCGCCCATTATTTCCATAATCTCGTGCTTCCACGCGGTCATGAGGTTTATAAGGCGTGCAGAGCCGATATCGGGATTTAAGCGTTTTACAAGCTCGGGATTCTGCGTTGCAATACCCCAGTTGCACTTGCCGGTCTGGCAGGAACGGCAGAGATGACAGCCAAGTGCGAGCAGCGCCGCGGTTGCAACGTAGCATGCGTCCGCTCCGAGCGCTATTGCTTTTACGACGTCGGCGGCGCTCCTTATCGAGCCGCCCGCAACAAGCGAGACGTCGCCGCGTATGCCTTCGTCGCGCAGGCGTTTGTCAACCGAAGCAAGCGCAAGCTCTATCGGAATACCCACGTTGTCGCGTATTCTCGTTGGTGCGGCGCCCGTGCCGCCGCGAAAGCCGTCTATCGCTATGATGTCGGCTCCGCTTCTCGCAATACCGCTTGCTATGGCGGCGATGTTATGTACCGCCGCAACCTTTACGATTACGGGCTTTTTATATTCGGTCGCCTCTTTAAGCGAATATACGAGCTGCCGCAGGTCTTCTATCGAATAAATGTCGTGATGCGGAGCGGGGGAGATGGCGTCGGAGCCCTCGGGAATCATACGCGTGCGCGATACGTCGCCTATGATTTTCGCGCCCGGAAGATGTCCGCCGATACCGGGTTTTGCGCCCTGTCCCATTTTGATTTCTATCGCGGCTCCCGCTTCGAGGTAGTCCTCGTGCACGCCGAAACGTCCCGAAGCGACCTGAACTATCGTATTTTTATCGTATTTGTAAAAGTCCTCGTGAAGACCGCCTTCGCCGGTGTTGTATAAAATACCGAGTTCGGTTGCGGCGCGTGCCAAAGACGCGTGTGCGTTGTAGCTTATCGAGCCGTAGCTCATTGCCGAGAACATAACCGGCATTGCAAGTTCAATCTGCGGAGGCAGGTTGAAATTCAGTTTTCCGCTTGAATCCCTGCTTATTTCCGTCGGCTTCTTGCCGAGAAAAACTTTCGTCTCCATCGGCTCGCGCAGCGGGTCTATCGGAGGATTCGTAACCTGGGACGCGTTTATGAGAATTTTGTCCCAGTATACAGGCAGAGGCTTCGGATTGCCCATGGATGAGAGCAATACGCCGCCGCTGTTTGCCTGCTTGTAGATTTCCTTTATCGTATCGTTCTGCCAGTTTGCGTTTTCGCGGAGAGTACAGTCGCTTTTTACGATTTTGAGCGCCCTTGTGGGACAGAGAGAAACGCATCTCTGACAGTTGACGCATTTTGTCTCGTCGCTTATCATAATACCGCGCTCTTCGCTGAACGAATGCACCTGATTCGAGCATTGGCGCTCGCATACGCGGCACGCGATACAGCGGTCGCTGTTTCTTATTACCTCAAATTCGGGGTTTATGTATTCAACTCCCATCAGAGAATTCCCTCCTTTACCGTAACTATAACGGGTTCGCCGCCCGAAGGCGCCCAGACGTTTTCGGCGTCGGGTTCCATAACGCGTATCGCCGCTTCCTCGCTTGCGATAAATACCTTGTCGTCTTTTTCGCAGACAACCATCGAGCGGAGTTTAAGTCTGTCATTGAGCGCCATGAGCCCGCCGTCGAAGCCGAGGATGATCGAGAACGGCCCCGTGATCAGCAGGCTGGGAAAGACCGTGCGCAGATAGGTCAGCTTTTTCTTTTCGTACTCGTCGGTCTTGCCTTCAATGGTGCTCCAGAACGGCGCCGCGATGACGTTTGCCGCCTCTTTCATCGTAAGACCTTTTACTCTTATGAGATAGTCGAGAATATACGTAATTACCTCGGTGTCTGTCTGCAGCGTGCATTTGTAGCCGAACATTTCGATAAATCTGCGGTTTGCGTCGTACGACGAGATTTCGCCGTTATGTACGACGGAATAGTCAAGCAGAGTGAACGGGTGCGCGCCGCCCCACCAGCCGGGAGTGTTCGTGGGATAGCGTCCGTGCGCGGTCTAGCTGTAGCCCTCGTACTCTTCAAGTCTGTAAAATCTGCCGACGTCCTCGGGGAAGCCGACCGCCTTGAAGGTTCCCATGTTTTTGCCGCTTGAAAAGACGTAAACGCCCTTCATTTCGGTGTTGATTTTCATAACCGTGCGCGCGACGAACTCCTTTTCGTCAAGCTGAAGGTCCGCGAGGACCGAGCGCAGCGGGGTTACGAAATACCGCCAGATAATCGGCTCGTCGGTGATTTCGGGCATCTTCCGCGTGGGTATGAGTTCGCCCTTTACGACCTCAAAGCGCTCCTTTAAGAATGATTCGCACATTTTGCGCGTGTCTCTGCAGTCGAAAAAGAAATGCAGCGCGTAAAGGTCTTTGTACTCGGGATAAATGCCGTAACCCGCAAAGCCGCCGCCGAGGCCGTTTGAACGGTCGTGCATCGGCTTCATCGCCTCCATGATTTTTTGTCC
>JAGADB010000003.1 GCA_017613815.1 Clostridia bacterium
ATTCTGTCCTTGACGGAGCCGGCGGGATTGAAATATTCGAGTTTGACTAAGATTGTCGAAAGCAGTTTTTCGCTTTTTTCTATATTTACAACCTCAACGAGAGGCGTGTTTCCTATAAGTCCGAGTGTTCCTTTGTAAACGTTTGCCATAATGCCTCCTTATTCATTTTATAGCGGCAAAGCCGGATTCAAGATCCGCTATTATGTCGTCGATATGCTCGGTGCCTATCGAAAGACGGATGGTGTTTTCGTGTATGTTCTGTTCTTCAAGCTCCTCTTTTGAAAGCTTCGAGTGCGTCGTCGTTGCGGGGTGTATTACAAGCGACTTTACGTCTGCCACGTTTGCGAGCAGCGAGAATATTTTCAGATTGTCTATAAACTTCCATGCTTCCTCTTTTCCGCCCTTTACGTCGAACGTGAAAATAGAGCCGCCGCTGTTCGGGAAATACTTCGTGTAAAGCGCGTTCTGCGGATGGTCGGGAAGCGACGGGTGGTTCACCTTTTCAACAAGCGGATGGTTCGAGAGATATTCCAAAACCTTTTTGGTGTTTTCCACGTGTCTTTCAAGACGCAGAGACAGAGTTTCCACGCCCTGAAGAAGCAGAAAAGCGTTAAAGGGCGAAATTGCGGCACCCGTGTCGCGAAGCAGTATCGCGCGAACGTAGGTTACGAACGCCGCTCTGCCTGCCGCCGCGGTAAACGATACTCCGTGGTAGCTCGGATTGGGAGCGGCGATGCCCGGATATTTTTCGGGCGACCACTCGAAGTTTCCGCTGTCCACTATTATTCCGCCGAGAGTCGTTCCGTGTCCTCCGAGAAATTTCGTCGCGGAATGAACCACGATGTCCGCGCCGTGCTCTATCGGACGGATGAGATACGGAGTTCCGAAGGTGTTGTCTATCACGACGGGAATACCTTTTGCATGGGCGATTTCGGCGATGGCGCCGATGTCGGGAATATCGCTGTTGGGGTTGCCGAGCGTTTCTATAAATATTGCCTTGGTGTTGGGTCTTATTGCCGCTTTTACTTCGTCAAGATTGTGGATATCCACAAAAGTCGTCTCTATGCCGTACAGCGGGAGCGTATGCGCCAGAAGGTTGTAGCTTCCGCCGTAAATAGTCTTCTGAGCGACTATATGTTCTCCCGCCGCCGCAAGCGCCTCTATGGTATACGATATGGCCGAAGCGCCGGAAGCGACCGCAAGCGCCGCAACGCCGCCTTCGAGAGCGGCTACTCTTTTTTCCAGCACGTCCTGAGTCGAGTTCGTAAGTCTGCCGTAAATGTTTCCCGCGTCTGCAAGTCCGAAACGGGCTGCCGCATGCGCGCTGTTATGAAATACGTATGAAGTCGTCTGATAAATCGGAACCGCTCTTGCGTCGGTTGCGGGGTCTGCGTTTTCCTGTCCTACGTGAAGTTGTAAAGTTTCAAATTTATAATTATTCATTTTTTTAATCCTTTCTCTTTTCGGGGTGTTTTGAGTAATAGTCGTCCAGTGCGTTCTTTATCGCCTCTTCTGCGAGCACCGAACAGTGCATTTTGTAGTCCGGCAGTCCGTCAAGCGCCTCCGCGACCGCCTTGTTTGTGAGTTTCAACGCTTCCGAGACGGGTTTCCCCTTTATGAGTTCGGTTGCCATGGAGCTTGACGCTATGGCGCTTCCGCATCCGAACGTCTCGAATTTTACGTCTTCTATTATATCGTCTTTGATTTTAAGGTATATCTTCATTATGTCGCCGCATTTTGCGTTTCCGACTTCTCCCACTCCGTCGGCGTCCTCGATAACTCCTACGTTTCTCGGATTACGGAAATGGTCCATTACTTTTTCACTGTACAATGCCATTTTTTTACACCTCACAGAATGAATTTTGATTTTCCGGCGCAGAGATCGCGCCAGACGGGAGAAAAGTTGCGGAGATATCCGACTACCTCTTTTACCGATTTTATCATGTAGTCGACTTCCTCTTCGGTTGCGTCGTCGCCGAGCGTCAGTCTCAGCGAACCGTGCGCCACGTCGTGCACTCTTCCTATCGCAAGCAGTACGTGGCTCGGGTCAAGCGAGCCCGACGTGCACGCGGAGCCGGAAGACGCCGAAATTCCCTTGTCGTCGAGCAGCAGAAGAAGGGACTCGCCCTCTATGCCCTCAAAACAGAAGTTTACGTTTCCGGGAAGGCGCAGGACAGCGTCTCCGTTAAGCGCCGAATGCGGAATTTCCGACAGTCCTTTTATAAGTCTGTCCCTAAGATATACGAGTTTTTCGGCATTGGCTTCCATGGAACCGGTTTCTTCCACCAAAGCCTCCGCCATCGACATTATGCCGGGAACGTTCTCCGTTCCGCCGCGCCTGCCTCGTTCCTGTGCGCCGCCTTCTATTATGTTTGAAAGGCGTATGCCTTTTTTTGCATACAGAAATCCCACGCCCTTGGGTCCGTGAAATTTGTGCGCCGACGCGGAAAGCATATCGACGTTGTCCTTTTCGACGTCAACGGGAATGTGCCCTACCGCCTGCACCGCATCCGTGTGGAATATAATTCCGCGTTTTCTGCAAATCTTTCCGATTTCCCTTATCGGCTGAAGCGTTCCTATCTCGTTGTTCGCATACATTACAGTTACGAGACACGTATCGTCTCTAAGCGATTTTTCAAATTCTTCCAAATCTATTATTCCGTTTTCGCAAACGGGAAGATACGTAACTTCAAAGCCCTCTTTTTCAAGCTTTTTCAAGGTGTGAAGCACCGCGTGGTGTTCGATTTTGTCGGATACGATATGCATTTTGCCCGCTTTTTTACCGATTTCGGCAGCCGAAATTATCGCCTGGTTGTCGGCTTCGGAGCCGCCGGAAGTGAAATATATTTCACGTGCAGATGTTCCGTTAATACATCGTGCAACCGTCTCTCTTGCGCCTTCTATCGCTTCTTTCGCCTTCTGACCTTCCGAATATAAACTCGACGGGTTTCCGTAAATTTCTTCGAGATACGGCATCATAGCTTTAATCGCTCTTTTGCTCATCCTGGTCGTGGCGGCGTTGTCCGCATATACTTTCATGGGCGTTTCCCCTTTCTTTTCGTATTTTACGTTATTATACCATTATTCGCCTACTATGTCAATAGGCAATTCAACCAAAATTATTAAGAATATCTTGATTTACCTATTCACCTTGTGGTATAATATGTAAAAGAAAGCAGGGGTAAAAAATGATTTCGACAAAAGGAAGATACGCGCTGCGGGTAATGATAGACCTTGCGGAGCACGGTGGAAAAAACTATGTTCCGCTCAAAGAAATCGCCGAAAGGCAGGAAATATCGAAAAAATACCTTGAAATTATCGTAAAAGACCTCGTAAAAAGCAAGCTCATTGTCGGCGTTGGCGGAAAAGGCGGCGGTTA
>JAGADB010000022.1 GCA_017613815.1 Clostridia bacterium
GATATTTATATCATAGTTCGCCCTCATTCCGAATGAATTGTTCAATACGTTTATAACGTCGTTTGAAAGTCCTGCGATATATTTTAACGGGTTTACGATGACGCTGTACAGACCGAAAAGAATAGGCATCTGTATAAGCAAAGGCAGGCAGCCTGCCGCGGGATTGACGTTTTCCGTCTTATACAGTTCCATTATCTCCTGCTGCATCTTCTGCTGGGTTGCCTTGTCGTTTCTGCCCGCGTATTTTTTTCTTATCGCGGTTTCCATAGGTCTTACTTTAGCCTGTTTCAACGACGTTTTCTGCTGTTTTATTCCGAGCGGGAACAAAATCAGCTTTACGAAAACGGCAAAGAGAACGAGCGTAAACATATAGTTTTCAAAACATATGTTTTTGTACATCCAGCCGATAACCGCGCCGAACGCAGGTGTAATTACGGGTATATTCATAGTTGTAATTTTTCCTCTTTCATAAGTTATACTGTTTTCTTCTTTTCCCTTTTGGGAGGCACTGGATCATATCCGCCCTTCGAAAAAGGGTTGCATCTCAAAACACGCCAAACCGCAAGCGCCGTTCCGACGAAAAAGCCGTGAACCTTATACGCTTCAATCGCGTACTGCGAGCACGTCGGGTAAAATCTGCACGACGGATTGCGCTTTAACGGCGATAAAATTTTCTGATAAACTTTTATTAAAAATATGCATACGTGTTTCATGACTGCTTATCGTTATTTTCCTCGCAAACGCCGAGTTTTTCAAAGCAATACCGCATACTTTCATAAACGTCTTTCGTCTTTACTCCTTTGGAAAAGGCGGCTCCCCTCGCGGCGACGACAATAAGATATCCTTCCTTCAGATCCGGAAGATTCATCCTGTACGCCGCTCTTATCAACCTCTTTACGCGGTTTCTCTTTACAGCTTTTCCGAGTTTTCTGTTGACGGTAATTCCGAGCTTTGTGGAACGTGAAAAATCCGCTTTTTTTTCGTAATTGGCGAGCACGTATACCGCAACGTATTTCGAAACGGCGCTTTTTCCCTTACGGTATGCTTTGGAAAACAGATGGTTTTCGCAAATAGGATAAAGTTTTCTAATCATTTTCTCAATAAAAACATAAGGCGTGTACCTTTAATGAAAAAAGAGCGAAGTCTCAAGCCTTCTGCGTTCTTGCAGACTATCGAACCACGCTCTTTATTAGACTTCATCAATAAGTAAGTCTTACTCTGCCCTTTGCACGTCTTCTCTTCAAAACTTTTCTTCCGTTGGCAGTTTTCATACGTTTTCTGAAGCCGTGTTCAACTTTTCTCTGGCGTTTTTTCGGCTGATATGTTCTTAACATTACGATGCACCTCTCTTTCCGGGATATGAACTTTATATGAGTTCAAAGAAACATATTCACATTTACAGTTATTATATACCATATATATTGATTTTGTCAAGAGAAATCGGAAACTTTTTCAAAAATTGAGACAATTTCGGCCGTTTTCTTGATTTTTCTCTAATTTCTGTAAAAATCCTCCGTCAGAAACTCATCGGGGATGGCGTTGTTTATTATGTTTCTCATATATTTATACGACATCGACGGGTCGAATTTATGCGCTCCGTGAACCTTTTCGAGCTCTTCGGTGTATTCGGAAAATTTATAAATCTTAAAACCTCTGACGCTGTAGTTGTACTGACAAACCGTCGGTATAAAGTACGCGTTTTCAACAGAAGTTCCGTTCGGCGCCTTTATTATGTCAAAGCCCAGAATTCCGCCAACCATATTTCTCGAATACATCATTCCCGAAAGGAAGTTGCCGAGAGAATACATTACGAGCGTCTTGCCGCCGTCTTTTCTTTCTTCCCATTTCATCGGCTGCAAAACGTGCGGGTGGTGTCCTATAATTACGTCTACTCCGTTATCTATCATTATCTGCGCTTTTCTCGTCTGTTCAGGTCCCGGCTTGAAGCTGTCCTCGGTACCCCAGTGAATCGAAACGATTACCGCGTCGGCAAGCTCGCGCGCCTTCTTGGTCTGCCTGTCTATATCCTCGTCGTTATAAATTGGAACGTAAAGCTCGGAGCCCTTTGCGAGCGTAAGTCCGTTTGTGCCGTAAGTATAAGACAAAAACGCAATTTTAATTCCGTTTTGCTCGATAACCTTTATATTTTCAAAGTCCTCTTTGTTCTTATAGCCGCCTATCTGGAACGCGCCGTCAGTATTGTCCCAGAATTCTATCGTCCTCTTATATCCCGCCGTCGTGCTGTCAAGCATATGGTTGTTTGAAATACCGATAACGTCAAAGCCGAGTTCGACAAGGTCATATCCGACTTCGTCGGGAGAATTGAAAAGCGGGTATCCCGAAATCGGTTTTATGTCGCCTGCAAAAGGCGATTCCTGGTTGATAAAAGCGATATCCGCGTCTTTTATGATATCGGCGACGTTATCGTACATAGGGATAAAATTGTATCTTTTATCGGTCCCTTCGGCAAGCGTTTTGGCGTCGCTGTAAACGGTACTGTGAATAAGATTGTCACCGCAGGCGATAAACGATACTTTTTCTGTATGTATTTTCTCCGCGGCGGTCTGCAAAACGTCTTCTTCACACGTAAGAATCCCTTTTCCGAGAACGTCGGCGGGAGTTATTGTCTCTTTTATGTCATTTTTACCGTAACCGGCCGAAAGATTCTTTGTATTGCCGTATTCATTCGATTTTTCGCCGTTTTTGAGCATGGGAAGCACCAAAAGAAGCGAAAGCGCAAGCGCGATTACTATAATAACCGTTAAAATGCCGTTTCTTTTCACTGTATCTCACCTTTCAGTAATAACAGTATATCATTTGACGGTATAAAAATCAATTATATTTTTATTAAAATATCAATTAACGACAATTCAGGAAAAATTTGCTATTGAAAGATGTCAAATAATATGATAAAATAGTATTTGCGAAAAGGAGGATGATTATGAAAAGGTATAAATTCTTGAAAATCTGTGCGGGCATCGTTTTATCCGCGTTGATTATTATTCCTCTTGCCTTTTCCGCGGTTTCTTATTCCGCGGAAAACGATCCGCTCGTAACGCTGAGTTACCTCACGGATATAATACTTCCTCAAATGAAACAGGACGTTTCGGCGGAAATAGACAAAAAGATTGCGGCAAGCGCCGATATTATAAATTCCGTTACTACGCCGGATGATAATCCGGACGGTTCGGATGAAAACAATGACGGCGAAGAGCACAGTCCGCTCGGTACGTTTACGCTTCTGGAGCTTGAAAACGGAAAATGCGTGTATACGAATTCGGTTCTGGAATTCATCGTCCGTCCCGGCAGCTCTGTAAGCGCAATTTCGCCTTTTCCCGAACAGGGTATCGCCGACATAACAAACGCCGTCGAATATCTTGAAGGCGACGAAATCAAAATCAATTCCTACTGCCTTATTCCGCGGGGAAACGACGGCAGAGGCATAAAAGTAAATAACGAATTATCATACATACTGGTTAGGGGGGACTACTACATTGGCTAAAGAGGTTAGTAAAAAAGACACCAAAAAAGCAAAAAAATGGGGAGTAAGAATTCTCGTTTTTGTTCTTGCGGCTATGTTTATCATAATGACTCTTATTCAGGTCATTCCGGCACTTTTTGCATAATTATGCAGAGAAAATGAGAATATCGGGTCTTTTTGCAAAAATTACGGCAACGGCACTTGTTTTAACGATAAGCGCCTTTGCCTTTTTTGCGTTTTCACAGGAAATTCCGAAAAGTTCCGACGAAATCCGCGTTGGAATAAGTTACGGAGCATCCTCTTCCGATACAGTGGAAATTAAATCCGATTGCGGCTTTGATATAGCTTCTGCTCAATCGGATTTTCAGCACTACGACGTTTCTTCCGTCATAGGAAAAGCTTCTTCTTCCGGTATAACGCTTTCGACAAAGCTCGGAGGAAACATTTTAAGCGCCGCAAAAGGACAGGAAATCATAATCTCGAACGAAAATGCTCTTCTCACCGTGGGAAACACGTCTTACCGCGGAAAAATCATACTGTTTATAAATTCAAGCGGTAAAATCACCGTCGTAAACAAGCTTCCCGTTGACGATTATCTCAAAGGCGTGCTCCCGTATGAAGTTTTTACTTCATGGCCGGAAGAGACCTTAAAGGCAATGGCGATAGTAGCAAGAACATATGCGGTAAAGGCCATGATTTCGTCATCACACGCGTCCGACGGCTTTGATATATGCGCGTCTACACACTGTCAGTCTTACGGCGGAACGGCAAAGGAAACTGAAAGAACGAATAACGCCGTTTTAGAAACGTCGGGATGCATAATAACCTATAATAACGAAGTTGCAACCACTCCTTATTTTTCATCCGCCGGATACTATACGGAAAGCGTTTCGTCGGGCTGGGGCAGCAGCGCGGAGCTCTTCCCCTACCTTACTTCCGTTTACAACCCTTATGAAGATTACAGAAGAATTACAAACGGTAAATGGGAAAACGTCGTATCAAAAAACGACGTCATAAACCACGTCTCCTCTTTTTACAGAGAAAAGCTTTCGGGAAACATAACGGATATCAGTTATGAAAGGCAGGAAAACGGATATATTAACTCCGCTTCCATCACCGATTCCTCGGGAAAAACGATAAAACTCAACACATCAAGCTCCGTGCGCTCGTTCTTCGGAGACCTTGTAAAAAGCGCAAACTTCGGTATTGCCGAAACATACGTACCTTCAGGACGTTCGACTCCCGCAGTCACCGTTATTTCGGCAAACGGAACCTATGAAATGACAAACATCGGCGGTTATGATTACATAGACTCCGAAGGTCAGAAGAAATGCTTAGGCGTTGAAAGCGTATACGTTTTCGACGGCAAAGGCAGCGGACACGGCATAGGCCTCAGTCAGTACGGCGCAAAATATATGGCGGACGCGGGCTTTTCTTATGAAGAAATCATAAGCACGTATTTTCCCGGCACCGAATTATCTTATTTGGAATAATACGGAGGCTATAATGCACGTTCCTTCTGTTGCCGATACAAAAGAACTGAATATATATTCGTTTGAAAAGTCGCTTTCGGAATCCCTTGTTCCAAAAAGCGAATACGACGTCAACAAATGGATTTACGTTCCCGACAGATACGAGGAATATAGGTACATACTCGGCACGCGCGGCGAAAATCCGCTTATATGCATAGGAATCAATCCGTCGACGGCGGAGCCCGACAATCTCGACAACACTCTTAAATCCGCGGAGCGCATTTCTAA
>JAGADB010000023.1 GCA_017613815.1 Clostridia bacterium
AATGCTGGCAAAAGACGGCGCGAAAGCGCTTATGACGGGCAGCGGCTCCGCCGTTTACGGAATTTTCACCGACAGAGAAAAGTTTGAAAAATCCAAGGGAAAAACGTATGAAAACGGGTGGAAACGGTTTGATTACGCGCTGTAAATCCGCATTTTCGGAGGAATAGGAATGTTCAACAAGTTAACCGAAGTCGACATCAAAAAGATGAAAGACGAAATAGAATACAGAATAACGGTGCTTCGGCCTCAACTTTTAAAAGAGGTCGTGCGCACGCGCGCTTTCGGCGATTTAAGCGAAAACGCCGAATACCACATCGCAAAGCAGGAAAAGAACGCAAACGACAGAAGAATAAGGTTTTTGCAGAATATGATAAAGACGGCGGAAGTCGTGGAGCTCACCGAAAACGAGAACGTCCTCGGACTTTTCGACACGGTAAAGGTTTTCGTCGAGGAAGACGAGACCGAGGAGACTTACAGAATAGTAACGACCATGCGCGCGGACGCGATGGACAACAGAATCAGCGGCGAATCGCCCGCAGGGAAAGCGCTTCTCGGGCACAAAAAGGGAGACAGGGTGAAAATCGAGGTTAATCCGCAGTACAGCTATTATGTAAAGATACTTGAAATAGTAAAGGGAACCGACGACGAAAACATCGAGATAAGATAATCACAAAAGCACGCTTCTCGCAAAGCACGAAACGAAAGAAGCAAGTTTTTTATTGTAAATTATGCTTCCTTTTTCGAGCGACGAGACGGTAACGTATCCTGCCGACGCGCTTGCATGCACGAATTCGCCGTCCCCTATGTAAAGCCCCATATGTCCCTTGAAATATATGAGGTCGGCGGGGAGAAGCTCGCTTCTCTTTATTTCGGAAACGTATCTCGAGTCGGGGAAGGAGTCCCTGAAAACCGTTATTCCGTTCAGAAAATACGCCATAAAGCACAGCCCCGAGCAGTCTATTCCGAAAGACGACTTTCCGCCCCAGCGGTACGGCGTTCCGACGTAGGAAAGGGCGTCGTCGCAAATTCGCTTTCTGAAGGCGGATTTGTTTTTTATTTTTCCGTCAAAGGAGCCGTGTACGGTGTATTCCCTTACGCACGACGACGGAACGTAGCACCTGCTCTTTCCGAAAATTACGGGAAGAAACCTGTCGAAATCGGTCTTTTTGCGGTTTGACGGAATTAAACTTCCTTTCGGGAGAGTTGCGAGCGGACGGTTCTTGTATTCCGGGTTCGGCAGAACGTCGCAGGCGCACGAACAGACGGCATAGCAAAAAAGAGCGTCGGGAAAATATTCTTTCGACACGTCTTTTTCCCTTATATAGCCTGAGTAGCCGTAATCGGTCTCGCAGCGGTAAAAGTTTTCCTTTGTCTTTTCGGAGATAAGTCTTATTTTCGTGCCGTAGAGAAGCTCGTCGGCGACGCCGCTTTTTACGTCGGGGCTCGTATAAATACAGACCGACGGGCGTTTTATATAAAAATAACCGTTTTGCATGGCGCATTTCCTTTCGTTTTTTACAATATATGAAAAAAGGCGCGCAAAAATGCGTTAAAGCGCAAGCGGAAATAAATTCTTTGTGAAACGGAAGTTGAAAAATAAATTTATATGTGATATAATATTTTGGTTAAAAGTGCTTTTTGTTATGACCGGAGGGAAAAGATGAAAAAAACGAGGTCTTTCAATAAAAAAGTCTTCGCGCTGCTCATAGAAAAGGCAAAAGGGGAGCGCACCGCAAAGCAGTTCGCAAACGACTGCGGAATAAGCTACGTCCAGCTCCACAAGCTTGAGCTTGCAAACCAGGAAAACGCGCCGGGGATAAAGCTTATGACAAAGCTTGCAAACAACAGCGCCGGCGGAATAGAGCTTGAGGACTATCTGCTCGCGGCGGGTTACACCGACGAAAACGAAAAGGATTTGAAAATCAAAAAGCGGTCCTTCAACATACAGGATATGTACGACAATCTCACGTCCAATCAGCAGAAAACGGTTTACGATTTTATAGATTTTCTGCTGAATTTCAAGGGCGTGTAGTACCGCAAAAAAAGGAGATAAAAATGTTTCAGAAACCAAAAGGCACCCTCGATATTCTCCCGGATGAAACAGCAATCTGGCAGAATATGGAGGAAATCATAAGAAAAAGCGCCTCATGCGCGGGATTTTCCGAGATAAGAATCCCGACGTTCGAGCTTTCGGGCGTTTATAAAAGGGGAGTCGGCGCGACCACCGACATAGTTAAAAAAGAGATGTTCACGCTTTACGACAAGGGCGATAACGTCGAAATGTGCCTTCGCCCCGAGGGCACGGCGGGCGTCGTGAGAAGCGTCGTGGAAAACGGACTTTTCAACGAGGCGCTGCCGCTTAAACTGTATTATACAGGACCGTTTTTCAGATACGAAAAGCCGCAGGCGGGCAGAAGCCGCGAATTTTACCAGTTCGGAGCCGAGCTTTTCGGCGCAAAGAGCGCGAGCGCCGACGCGTCGATAATCGCGCTTGCGTCGGACGTGCTTTCGAAAATCGGAATAGATTCCGAGCTCAACATTAATTCCATCGGCTGCAAGGAATGCAGGCCGAATTACAGAAAGGCGCTGTGCGAATACTTCGAGAGCAGAAAAGACGAGCTTTGCGACTCCTGCAAGGAGCGGCTTGCAACAAATCCGCTCCGAATTTTAGACTGCAAGAGCAAAATATGCAAAGAAATCGCCGAAAACGCGCCGAAAACGACCGATTTTCTTTGCGAGGACTGCAAGACGCATTTCGGGGAGCTCAAAAAGAATTTGGAGCTCATGAACATAAAATACACCGTCAACCCCAAGATAGTAAGGGGGCTTGACTATTACGTGCGCACCGTTTTCGAGTTCGTCTCCGACGACATCGGCGCGCAGAGCACTGTTTGCGGCGGCGGAAGATACGACGGGCTTGTTTCCGAGCTCGGAGGCCCCGACCTCTGCGGAATCGGCTTCGGAATGGGATTGACGAGACTGATACTCGTGCTCAAAGCAAAGGAGAGTAAAGGGCTCATAACGCTTCCGAAAGCGAAATCCCCCGTTCTTTACATCGCTTCGATGGGAAAGAAAGCGGAAGAGTTTGCGCTGAAAACGACGGAAGAACTCAGAAGAAG
>JAGADB010000024.1 GCA_017613815.1 Clostridia bacterium
AGACCCGTACAGAGCGTATCATTACATAGGAAAAGCGTATACGGTAAGCGATAAAAAGACGCCTGAGATGCTGTATCAGGCCGCAAAGGCGATAGGAAAATTCCAGAACCTGCTCTCCGATTTCGACGCTGAAAAACTGTTTACGGTAATACCGGATTTCCACAATACGCCCAAACGCTTTGCTTCACTTAAAAAATCGGTGTCGGAAGACCCGAAAAACCGCGTAAAAGAAGTGAAACCCGAGCTTGATTTCGCATATTCCCTCGAAAATATGACGGGGCTCATCACCGACGCCATAGAAGACGGAAGCGTACCGCTCAGAGTGAGCCATAACGACACGAAACTCAATAATATCCTCTTTGATAACGATACAAACGAGGGGCTCTGCCTTATCGACCTCGATACCGTAATGAGCGGCTCGTATCTCTACGATTTCGGAGACGCAATGCGCTTCGGCGCGTCGTCGGCGCCCGAGGACTGCACGGAGCTCGACAAGGTTTATTTCGACCTTGAGCTTTTCGAAGCGTTCACGAAGGGTTATCTCGAATCGGCGTCCGACGTGCTTACCCAAAGGGAAAAGGAACTCGTCTATTCGTCGGTAATTATCATGACCTACGAATGCGGAATAAGATTTTTGAAGGACTATATAGACGGCGACGTATATTTCAGAATAGCGTACGAAAAGCATAATCTCGACAGAGCGAGAAACCAGTTCAAGCTTGTGAAGGATATGCTCGAAAAGAAGGAAGTCGGCGAAGCCATAGTCAAAAAATATCTTTAATCCGATCTAAAAGGGAGACAAAAGTGGTAAAATTCAAGTTAATTCCGTCGTATTATAAGTGTTTTTCAAACTCGGACTTCAAATCGTATAAAAGCATCTCCAACGCAACCGTGCTGAAAAACGACGTGTTTGCGTTTGAGGCGGTTATTCTGTCCGACGAGGATAACTGGTTCGATATAAAGACGGAATCGGATATAAGCGGCTTTATAAAGGTTTACAGGGTGAGGGAAATCTACGTCGACGTGCCCGTCAAAAAGGACAGATTCGACGACTATTACCTTAACGGCAGACTTCCCGGAATGTATCCCGACCTCCTCATGCCGGTCGATTCAAAGCACTACGTAAACGCAAAAAAAGAAAAAATCGCTTCCGTGTGGATTGAAGTGAACGTGCCCGAAAACGCGCAAGCGGGAAGACACGAGATAAAGGTTATTCTCAACGACTTTGACGGAAAGACCGTCGGAGCCGAAAATATCACGCTTGACGTAATCGACGCGTCCCTTCCCGAGCAGACGCTCAAATATACCCAGTGGTTCCATCCCGACTGCCTTGCGTCCTACTATAAAATAGGGGTTTTCTCGGACAGACATTGGGAAATAATGGAAAATTTCGTAAAAACGGCGGTAAAAAACGGTATAAATACGCTTCTGACTCCGATTTTCACGCCTCCGCTCGATACAAAACCGGGCTCAGAGCGCCCGACGACTCAGCTCGTGGGCGTAACAAAGACCGAAAACGGCTATGAGTTCGATTTTTCGCTTGTCGAAAAGTGGCTTGCAATGTGTGATAGATGCGGAATAAAATATTACGAGATGTCGCACCTCTTTACCCAGTGGGGAGCGGAACACGCGCCTAAAATTATGGCGGCCGTAAACGGAGAATATAAAAAGATATTCGGCTGGGAGACCGACGCGCTTTCCGACGAGTATATCGGATTTTTAAAGGCGTTCCTTACCGAATTCAAGCAGTTCCTTCGCAGAAGAAACCTCTTGGACAAATGCCATTTCCACCTGTCCGACGAGCCTGCGGCGGACCATATAGAGCACTTTATGAAGATAAGACGGGCGCTCGAAGACGTCATATCGGATATCTGGTGCGGAGAAGCGCTTTCGGGCTACGATTTCTATAAAACCGGCGCCGTAAAGCACCCGATAGTTTCAACCGAGCATATCGAGCCGTTTATCGAAAACGGCGTTCCCGACCTCTGGTGCTACTACTGCTGCATGGAGGGCATAGACGTGTCAAACAGATTTGTCTCAATGCCTATGAACAGAACGAGAGTCATCGCCGAGCAGATGTATAAGTATGATATAAAGGGCTTTTTGCAGTGGGGATATAATTTCTACTACTCATATCTGTCGGTAACCGAAATAAACCCGTACGAATGCACCGACGGAACGGGCGGCTGGGTGCCGGCGGGAGACGCGTTCTCCGTATATCCCGCGCCGGACGGAACCGCTTACGAAACGCTTCACATGAAGGCGGTAACGCAGGCGCTCCGCGATATGAGGGCGTTTGAACTGCTCGAAAAGCTTTCGTCGAAGGAAGAAGTGCTCTCGATTATAGAAAAGGACGCCGAGCCCATCACCTTCAAGAACTATCCGCACGAAGACGGCTATTGCGAAAGCGTGCGAGAGAGGGTAAACAGGGCGATTGCCGAAAAAATAAAGTAAAATCGAAAAAATCACGGCTTTTTGCCGTGATTTTTCTGATTTTTGTTCAGAAATCGGAAAACCCCGAATAAAATGTTAGTGAAAAGGCTCAACGGCTTTCGTCATTTTTCCGAAAATTTCATAATTATTTGAATAACTTATTGACAATTTGACAAAAAAATAGTATTATAAACATAAGGTGATAAAAAACCGAAATCAATTTGAAAGAGGGATATTTTATGTTAGCACAAGCTTACAAACGCGCTTTTTCAGTTTTGGCAAAAAAACCTATAAGACTTTGGGGACTTTCTCTGCTTGCGGCAATCGTCGGATTCTTCGCAGGACTCCTGACGGCTCCGTTTCTTTCCCTTGTCGGCATAGGCTTTGCAATCGTTGTATCGGCAGGCATGTCGAAGGTTTATCTCGACGCGCTTGACAACAAGGAAATCAATTCCGACCAGTTGTTTGCAGGCTTCAAACGTATGTGGACGGTTCTCGGCGGCATGGCATGGAAAGCACTCTGGCTCTTCATCTGGCTCGTTGGTTCGCTCGCAGTAGGCGGTCTTGTAATGGCTCTCTTCGCAGCTCTCGGAGTAGGCTTCGGCAGAGCGGCAGGCGTGTTCTCGACTATCGGTATCGTTCTCGGCGTAATCGTTATGCTCGCAGGCTTCGTATGCTTCATCATCAAGACCTATGCTTACAAATTCGTTCCGTACATACTCATGACACGTGAAGACGTAAGCGCAACTCAGGCACTCCGCCTTTCGGTACAGCTTACGCGCGGCAAAAAAGGAGCTATGTTCCTTGCAGACCTGCTCTTCGGCGTAATAGTCGGTGTTGCTTCCGGAATACTCGCGGCTCTTTCCGCAATTCCGTATATCGGCGGTATATTTGCTATCGTGCTCGTGCTGTTCGTAGTAATCGTAATGCTGTTCTCGGAAATCTTCCAGGGACTTTACAACGCGGCATTCTATCAGATGCCCGCTGCTCCCGCTCCCGCACAGCAGAATCAGTTTGCTAATCAGTTCCAGCAGTTCCAGCAGCAGTATCAGCAGCCGCAGCAGCCGCAGTATCAGCCGCCTCAGCAGCAGTATCAGCAGCCGCAGCAGCCGCCCTTCAATCCCCAGCAGCCCCAACAGTAATTGACATAAATAAAAAGCCCGCGCATGCGGGCTTTTATTTTTTTGCCTTTTATTCGTTGTCTTTTTTGAGTATGTCTCTTATTTCGGTAAGAAGCTTTTCTTCGGCGGAGGGTTCGGGTTCCTTTTCCTCTTCCTTTTCTTCCTCTTCCTTCTTGGCAAGCTTCTTTGCCTTTTCGGCGGATTTCGTGAGAATTCTTATGAAAATGAATACGCAAAGGGCGATGATGAGGAAGTCGAGAATCATCTGAATGAAGTTGCCGTATTTCAGATAATTTCCTTCCGTTACCACTTCGCCGAGCTCGTTAAGTACCGGCTCTCTCAAAGTGAGCTTCATGTCCGCAAAGGAAGCGGAGCCCGTTGCAAGTCCGATAAGCGGCATAATGATGTCTGCGACGAGGGAGCTTGTGATTTTTCCGAACGCCGTTGCGATAACAACGCCGACCGCCATGTCAATGACGTTGCCCTTGTTGATAAACGCCTTGAAGTCTGCAAAAAATTTTTTCATAACTGCTTCACTCCTGTTTATATTAAATTTTATTGGTTTTCATATACCGACGGCTTTAAGACGCCGACGTAGGGCAGATTTCTGAACATCTCGTTGTAATCGAGCCCATATCCGACAATAAACTCGTCGGGAATGACGAAGCCCTCGTAATCGATACTGATTTCCTTTAATCTGCGCTGCGGCTTGTTGAAGAGCACGCAGAGCTTGAGTTCCTTTGCGCCGAGCTCGTTTTTCATATGGTCCATAACCCACGCGAGCGTGTTTCCGGTGTCGAGAATGTCCTCAATCACTATTACGTTGTAATCCGAAAGATTTTTTCTGTCCGGCTCGTTTTTGAGCTTTATTTTTCCGCTTGAAACGGTGTCGTTTCCGTAGGATGAAACCTTTATGTAGTCGGTTTCGAGCGGCAGGTCTATTTTTCTCATAAGGTCAGACATAAATACCGCGGAACCTTTCAGTATTCCTATTAACAGAATTTTTTTGCCGCTGTTTTTGTAGTCATTTGTGATCTGCGACGCAATTTTGCCGACTGCCGACGCTATTTCCTCCTCGGACACGAGAACTCTTTTGATGCAGGATTCGTAATTCAATTAAAATTACCCCTTTCGGATGCTTTTATATAATAATTCAGTGATTTTCTTTTGCCGCTCTTTCGCGCTCCGCCTGCGAAACACGCAGATAGACGGGTTTGAGCTTTTCAGCGGTGAAATTTTCAAAATTTCCCGAAACAAAGACGTCTTTTGCCGCAAGAACGGATGAAAACGCGTCTTCGTACAGTATCGCCTCGGGGCAGAGAACGAGGTTTTTCATATTTTTGCCCGATTTTTCGTAAAGCGAATAAAACAGCTTCGCGCCGTCGCCGACAAGGTAAATGTCCCTGCCTTCGTACTTTTCTTCGAGCTCGCCGAAAAGATATTCAAACGACTCCGCTCTGTCGGCGCAAATACGGCTTTTGCCGGACGGTTTCTGCTCGAAAACGGCGTTGTAGAATTGGTTTCTCCTCGCGTCCATGAGCGGAAAGATAATCGACCCATCTTTGCAGAAAAGAACGTTCTCGGAAAGTGAAGCAAGCGTAGATACGGGAACGCACGGGAAATCTCTGCCGAAAGCAAGACCTTTGAGCGTCGAAATGCCGATTCTTACGCCCGTAAACGAGCCGGGGCCCGCGCTTATAACGCCGGCGTCTATCTCAGAAAAAGAAAGACCTGCACTTTTGATGCAGAAATCTATCATCGGAAGCAGACTTTCGCTGTGGGTGAGGGTGTTGTTTATACGCATTTGCGACAGAACGGCAAAAGAAGAGCCGTCAAAAGAACAGACGCAGACGCTTGCCGTCTTTGCCGCCGTGTCAAGTGATAAAACCTTCATCTTGCGAAGCCCTTTCCGGCGTTTTAAGAAAAAACGCCTTAATTAATATACCTAAGTATATCACTTAATAATACAAAAGTCAACAGAATGCACCGCATTTTGATAAAAACAAAAAGCGGTTTTTTTTAACCGCTTTATCCTTTTTTCCGGCGCACAATCATGCTTTTGAGCTCGGAAACAGCGTCGTGCAGATTGCCGACGCGGTCTATGAGCCCGATTTCCACCGCTTTTACACCGTCTATGACCGTTCCCACGTCCGAGGCTATCTCGTCGGTTTTCATAATGAGCTCGTTTATCGTGGATTTGTCGGCCCTTGAATTTTTCACGATAAAATCCGTTATCCTCTCCTGCATTCTGAGAAAATTCGTAAAGGTCTGCGGCACGCCTATCACG
>JAGADB010000025.1 GCA_017613815.1 Clostridia bacterium
CTATCTCGATTAAAAAGGGGAATATTATGGCAAAAATTGCAATTATCGCGGCGCTTGACGTTGAAATCGAAGGATTTATAAAGGATTTCAACGCGCAGAGCGTTAACGATTATATCTATAAAGGCGCTTACCGCGGTCATGAAGTATATCTCACGCTGTGCGGCGTGGGAAAGGTCAACGCCGCAATCTGCACGCAGAGAATAATAGATTACGCGGACCCCGATTACATAATAAATTCGGGTATAGCCGGCCTCATATCAAAAAAACTGAAAATGCTTGATACCGTAATATCGGATAAGCTTTTTTACCACGATTTTTCGCCGGCTGAGCTGCTTGAAACGTTTTTCCCGTACCGCTCGTACTTTGAGGCGGACAAAAAGCTCATAAAACTCGCACAGGAGGCATGCGAAAGATTTGCTTTGGAAAACGAGGGATTTTCCTACCTCACGGGAACGGTAGTATCGGGAGATATGTTCGTAAAGAGCAGCGAATACAAAAAGAGGCTCGAAAAGGATTTCGACGCCGCCTGCACCGAAATGGAGGGCGCGTCGGTCGCGCACACGGCGTTTGCCAACAAAAAGCCGGTTCTCGTTCTGAGAACGATTTCCGACACCGCCGACGACAACGCGGAAGAGTATTACGACGAACTGTTTTCGGTTGCGGCAAAGCGGGCGATTTATATTGTAGAGGACATTATCGCAAACATCTGAACTAAAAGGAGAAACGCGGATGCTTGAAAACAAAGGCAAATATGGCAAATCCGGCATATCGGTTGCGCGGCTTGTCATTATAATAATTGCGTTTTCGGTAGTCTGCGTGGGCTTTGCGATACGGCTTCTGTACCTGCAGATTTCCGAAAAAAACACCTACAGAGACCTTAACAACAGCAAATACAAAACGGGCATAATAACCGCCCCGAGAGGCGAGATATACGACAGAAACGGGCTCACGCTCGTGTCGAACAATATCTGCTACAACGTCGATATCAACAGAACGACGCTTGCGTCGGGCGCTTCATGCGAAATTCTTTCAAAACTGATAGACATACTTTCGGAACACGACGCGGTAATAGAGGACAAATGCCCTCTTACTTACACGCAGCCGTACGCGCTTGACGGGGATTATATCTTCGACAGCGAAAAAGCGAGAAATTTCGAGAAATTTCTGTCAATTCACAACATAACGGCGGAAAAAACCTCGGGAGAAAACTTCTATACGCTTCTGACAGATTATTACGACCTGCCGGAAGAGTTGATAAACACCGAAAAAGGCAGGAAGATAATCGGAATAAGATACGATATGGAGGTAAACGACTTTTCGTCGGCAACCCCGTATACGCTTATCGAAAACGTGCCGGACGAATTGAGGTACGTCATTGCCGAACATCGGCACGAGCTCCACGGCATTGAGATTTCAAAATCTTATTCGAGGTACTACAACCTCGACGACACGCTTTGCCATATTCTCGGAAGAGTAGGACCGATTTACGCCGAGGAAGCCGACGAATATATCAAAGAAAAGGGTTATCCTTACGACGCATACATAGGAAAAGACGGCGTCGAAAAGGTTTACGAGGAGTATTTAAGGGGAATTGACGGCGTCGAAGGCTACAATATCGACGAGAACAACAACATAGTCAGCCACGAAACCGTAACCGAGCCAAAAGAGGGCTACTGCGTTCGTCTGACGATAGATTCAAAGCTGCAGCAAATCGTCGAGGAGGCGCTGAAGAAAGAGGTCGAAAAGGCGGTCGCGTATTCGCGCCTTGAAGGCACGTATTTCAGCGGAGAAGACTGCAAATGCGCAAGCGCCGTCGTTCTTGACGTGAATTCGGGCGAGATTCTCGCTTCGGCAAGTTATCCCGGATTTAATATGAACACCTTTTCGAGCGAATTCGAAAGCATAAGGAACGACCCCGGCAAGCCGCTTATAAACAGAGCGTTCAACGGTATTTACCCGCCCGGTTCCACCTTTAAGATACTGACGGCGGCGGCGGCGCTCGATACCGGAACCATTACGAACGACACTTATATTTACGATAAAGGCGAATACACGAAATATGCGCCCACCTATACGCCGAGATGCTGGCTTTATCTCAAAAGCGGCGCAACGCACGGATACGTAAACGTGCAGGAAGCAATAAAGGTTTCGTGCAACTATTTCTTCTACACGGTCGCCGACCAGATGGGCGTTGAGACAATAGACAAATACGCGCTCGACTTCGGACTCGGAGTAAAAACCGGCGTCGAGCTTCCTGAATCGGACGGAATACTCGCAACCCCCGAATTCAAGGAAAAGAACGGCTACGTCTGGAGTCCCGGCGATACGCTTCAAATGGCGATAGGCCAGTCGGACAACGCGTTTACTCCGCTTCAGCTCGCGGCATATATGTCAACCGTCGTAAACGGCGGAAACAGATATAAAACGACGGTTTTAAAATCGGTTGACGAATATTATACAGGCAGACACATTTACGAGAACAAACCCGAAATACTCAACGTAACGACGCTTTCCCAAAGCACGGTCGAGTCGCTTAAAGCGGGAATGAAATCCGTTGTCGACGACGAAGGCGGTACGGCAAAAACCGTTTTTGCGGGCAAATCCTACAAGGACGACATAGGCGGAAAGACGGGAACGGCGCAGGTAACAAATGGAAGCGATACCGTTCTTTTCGTCGGCTTTATGCCTTACGAGGACCCCGATATCGCGGTTGCGGTTGTAGTGGAAAACGGATACAAGAGCGCAAGGGCGGCAAGCGTTGCGGCGGAGATATTTGATTATTATTATGCAAAATATGAAAAAGAATAAAAACGAACAAATCCGTAAAAAAAGAAAAATCAAATACCTTTTTTACCCTGCGTTAACGGTGTTTTTGATTTCCGTCGCCGTACTTACCGCCGGGAATTTAAGCACGTTCTTTGCCGATACCTACGCAGGCACCGTTTCGGCGAAATTAAGGGAGATTTTTGCGCATATCACGTACAAAATCCCGTTTTCCGTCGCCGAAGTCGCGGTTATACTCATAATTCCGCTTATTCTGTTTCTCATAATAAGAATTATAGTCAAAAGGCGGCTCAGAGTTCTTACGAATACGGTAATCGGCATTTTGTCGGTTATCATGCTCATGCTTGCGGTTTTCATAAATCATTACGGAATATGCTACCGCACGACGAAGGTCGAGCAGAAGTACGGACTCGATATTGAAAACGTTACGCAGGACAGCGTTTTTGACGCGGGAAAACTGCTCATATCCTACATAGACGAGAGCATAGATAACGTAAAATTCGACGAAAACGATTTTTCGGTAATGCCGTATGATTACGGCGAGTTAAACAAAAAAATATACAAGGGTTATTCGGAAATTTTCGACAGTATGCCGAAGGTTTTGTCTCTCAAAAAGGTGGCGCTTTCGGAAAAGTGGACCTATACCCACACGTCGGGAATATACGTCCCGTTTACGGGCGAATCCAACGTAAACACAAACTATCCCGATTATATTGAAGCATACACTGCGGCTCACGAAATCGCGCATCAGCTCGGAGTGGCGTCGGAGGACGAGGCAAACTTTTACGCGTTTCTTGCGTGTGTGAATTCGGGCGACGACTATCTTAAATACTCCGCATCTCTTAATATGTTCGAATATCTCATCGAGGATTTGAGCAGAGAGAGGGCAATAAAGCTTGCTTCTTACGTTGACGAAAGAGTGATGAAGGAATACATCGCTTACAATAAATTCTTTGAAAAATACGACAACAACAAAATTGCGGAAGTATCAAACGCGGTAAACGATATGTACTTGAAGAGCCAGGGCGAAGCAGACGGCATAAGAACATATTCAAAGGTTTCCGCGCTCTTTACCGCATACTGCGAAAAATACATAGCTGAAAGGTGATACGATGAAAAACAAAAAGGAAATATCCGAGCGGCTCGGCACGGTAGGCGGCCAGGCGGTTCTTGAAGGCGTAATGATGAAATCCAAAAAGTACGTTGCGCTTTCGGTAAGGCAGGTAAACGGCAATATCGTAACGGAAGTGGAAGACTCCAAAACGATAGCGTCGAAACATAAATTTTTTAAGATCCCGATAATCCGCGGAATAGTCGGTTTCGTGGAATCTCTGATACTAAGCACCAAAACTCTAAGCAAATCCGCGGAAATGCTCGGAATTGAAGAAGAGGAATCAAAATTCGAAAAATGGCTGCGTGAGAAATTCGGAAAAAGCATTGCCTACGTGGCGTCTGCAATAGGCATCGTTCTCGGCGTTGCGGTATCTGTCGGGCTGTTTTTCGTCGTGCCTGCCGTAATTTCCGATTTCGTCGCGCGCTTTACCGACTTAAGAATAGTAAAGAGCCTCGTCGACGGTTTTTCAAAAATAATCATATTTCTTTGCTATCTTGCGGTAGTATCGCTTATTCCCGATATGAAAAGGGTATTTCAGTATCACGGAGCGGAGCATAAATCTATATTCTGCCACGAAGCGGAGCTCGAACTGACTCCCGAAAACGTAAAGAAACAGTGCAGATTTCATCCGAGATGCGGAACGAGCTTCTTATTTATCCTAATGATAATAGGAATTCTGGTGTCGGTCATTTATATCGACACGCCGATTTACTTCAGAATTCCGCTTAAATTACTGTTTCTGCCTTTGGTTGTCGGAATCGGCTATGAATTCATAAGATATGCGGGAAAACACAACAACCTTTTCGTAAAAATTGTTTCGGCTCCGGGACTTTGGATACAGCGCCTTACCACCAAAGAGCCGGATCTTAAGCAGATTGAGGTTGCGATAGCATCGCTTAAAGCGGCGCTTCCC
>JAGADB010000026.1 GCA_017613815.1 Clostridia bacterium
AAGGTAAGCAAGAGAGCAGCAAGAACCGGCAAGAATCCTCAGACAGGCGCTAAGATTAAGATCCCCGCAACGAAGGTTCCTTCGTTCAAAGCTGGTAAAGCACTTAAGGAAGCTGTTAAATAATCAGATATTTAACTTAAATCAGGCGGCATCTGCCGTCTGATTTCTTTATATTTAAAATTTCTGATTTCTATTGCATTTTGATTTTTCGTATGATATAATAAACGCATGTCATAATAAACACAAGCCGGTGTGATGGAATTGGCAGACGTGCTGGACTCAAAATCCAGTCCTGGCAACAGGGTGCGGGTTCGACCCCCGCCACCGGCACCACAAAAAAGCCCTTGATTTAATCAAGGGCTTTTTTATTTTTGAAAATTATTATTTCATTGATTCCAGCATTTTTAAAACGATTCTGCTTGAATTTGCGCCGGCTACGTCTCCGAAATTTTCGTAACTGTCGTGTGCGTTTCCGTCGGCTTTATCGGACAAGGCGCGGATTACGACGAACGGTTTTTGATAACTCATGCACACGATTGCAACCGAAGCGCCTTCCATTTCACATGCCAAAGCGTCATAATCGTTCTTTAATCTGTTTACGTATTCCTCGGAAGCAATAAATTGGTCTCCGGTTGCGATTGTTCCTTTAAACGTATGTTCTTCTCCGACTGTTTCGACGGACGCTTTATATGCAAGTTCGACAAGATACGGATCGCAGTAATAATATTCGCCGTCCTGCACGCCCATTCCCGGGTCTCCTGACGTCCATACGAAACCCTCGTTTGAAATTATACCGTAATCATGTTCGACAAGACGGGTTGCTATAATTTGGTCAAGCACCTTCGTGTCGTCGGCAACTCCGCCTGCGATACCGGTAAAAATGAGGCTTGAGACGGGGTATTTATTAAGCATTGCCGTTACTCCGGACGAAGCTCTGACTTTTCCGATTCCTGCTTTTGTAATGATTACGGGACAGTCTCTCAAAGTGCCTACGTAATAATCAATTCCGCCTACTGAGTCTACGCGGTCGATTTTCGCTTCATCAATTAGAACGTTTATTTCATTATCCATTGCCGAAATAATTCCTATATATTCTTTTTTCTTACATCCGCAAAGTATTGCGAGCATAAATGCCGACAGAAATGCAATAATTATTACACGTTTCATTTTTTGCGCTCCTTTTAAGACTTCATTTTCGAAAATATAATAACACACAATTCGGCAAAAATCAAGAATGTATGGTTATTGACTGAATAAAACATATATGGTATAATTAAAAAAACGAAAAAACAAGGAGAACATTATGAAAAACGCTTTATTCAAGATTGATTTTGACAAGGCCACCGGTACTATTATGTCGATTTCCAACGTTAAGGATAAAGATGAGATGAACTGGTGCAATATCCCGAAATTTCCGCCCATGCCGAAACCCGAAAACTCTGGAAATCCCGCAAATAAAGGCAATTTTCCGAATATGGCCAACATCGGCGGCTGGGGAAAACCCGAATTTATAAAGTACGACCTCGTAAAAAGGCAGTACGAACCCGGTCTTGAACTGAAATCTTACAAGCACAACACAAAAAGCGCGACCTGCGTGTTTGAAAAATACGATATGCGCGTCGTTTCCGAGCACTTTTTTGCCGAAAACGGCAATCTTGTCGAGAGATTTACCTTCAAAAACATAACGGAATACCCGATAATCACAGAATATCAGTCGCTGCGCATCTCGATCCCGTTTTTCGACGCTTATACAAACGCCGACGAGTGCATGATTCACCGCTGCAACGCTCATATATGGTGCGGACACAACGTAACGTTCGTAAATGCCTTAAAAATGGGAGTCAGCGACATAAATCTCGGCATGTATCTCACAAAAGGCGCTTTTGACGGTTATTCGTGCGAAAGAGGCGCCGGCAGAGGCAGATTTATGTTCAATATTGAGCCCGTTTGTCTTGAATCGGGCGAAGAATACGTTATAGAGTGGCATCTGTTCTGGCACACCGGAAACGAGGATTTTGAAGAAAAAATCAAAGCGTTTGACAACTATTTGCGCATTGAAGCAGTAAATCAGACGGTTTACAGCAACGAAAATATAAAATTCAAGGTATTGACCGCGCTGAAATGCAAAGACGTAAGCGTAACCTGCGACGGTAAAAAAGTTCCGATAAGGAAAACCAAAGACGGTTTTTCAGTTTCGGTAAAGCCGGCAAAGCTCGGACACAACAGATTTGACGTAAGTGTTGACGGAGTAAAAACCTACACGGAATTTCACGTATCGCTTCCTCTGTGGGAGCTTGCAAAGAAGAGGATTGATTACATAGTCGACAAGCAGCAGTACAGAAGAAAGGGCTCTCCGCTTGACGGAGCATATATCCCTTACGATACAAAGCTCGACTGCTTCGTTTTCGACCACTTGAACCCCGACCACAACGCTCACCGCGAAAGAATTGGTATGGCGCTGCTTATAATGCAGTATCTGCGCCACGAGAGAAACGAAAAGTTCGAAAAATCGTTTGAACTGTTTACAAAGTTCTTCCTTCGCGAATTCTTCGACGTAAAGACGGGAAGAGTATATAACGGACTCAAGCAGGGCGACGACGGAGTCGAAAGACTTTACAACTATCCCTGGGCGGCGGTATTCCTTGCAGAGCTTTACAGATACACCAAAAAGAAGGAATATCTGAAGCACTGCAAAAAGATTATGCTCTACTATTACGAAAAGGGCGGATACAAGTTCTATCCCAACGCCGTTTCTCCTTATCTCATAGTAAGCGCATTTGTCGAGGCGGGACTCAAAAACGATGCGAAAGAACTAACGAAAGCGTTCGTAAAGCACGCAGATACGATGATTGAAATAGGAACGTCTTATCCCAAACACGAGGTTGTATACGAACAGACGATAGTCTGCCCTGCGGTTACGATAATACTCGACGCATACAGACTTACAAAGGACGAAAAATATCTTCGCGAAGCGGAAAAACACCTCGCTATTCTCGAAAGATTCAACGGCAGGCAGCCGAGCTATCATTTAAAGGAAGTCGCAATAAGATATTGGGACGACTATTGGTTCGGAAAGAGCAGAACGATGGGGGACACCTTCCCGCATTACTGGAGCTCGCTGTCGGCAAATGCTCTTTGCAGATACGGAAAGATTTCCGGCAAGAAGGATTATCTTATAAGAGCGGAAGAGGGAATAAGAAATATGCTCTGTCTGTTCTTTGAAGACGGCGGCGCTTCCTGCGCGTATCTTTACGGAGACTCCCTGATGGGCAAGCCGTCAAGCTTCTACGACGAATGGGCAAACGACCAGGATTTCGCTCTTTACTACGCGGTTAAAAAAGAAGCGGGCGAAATATAAAAACGCCTTCGGGGCAGGGGACAACGGCTCATATAATTTACAATATATGGTAATGTTGCATAAAACGGCAATTTTTTAGTAAATTGCCGTTTCTTTTTTATATAATTTCATATCAAGATATAGTGTTAAAAATCAAAATTACGCAATATATGTTGACGTCGCTCATATTGGTTTACAAAGGTAACATAATTTAGTTAACATAAATTTTGTAATAATTTACGAAAATTGTTAAAAATGGTATTTTCCCTTGAAAAAATGAGAAGATTATATTATTATATTAATAGTCTACTTTTTTGACAATAATTTTTTCAAGGGAAATGTAATGACAGTTAAAAAATCGATCAACGAATTTTTTACATATTTAATAAACACGAAAAAAGCCGCCGCAAACACAGTCAGCGCGTACCGTCTTGATATTTCGACATACTCGGAATATGCCGAAAAATGCGGTTTCGATATCGTTTCCGCAAAGGATTCCGATATAGAGAAGTATAAGAAGTATCTTGTTTCAAGGGGCTTTTCCACGTCTTCCGTAAGCCGTGCCATGTCGTCTTTAAGGGGCTATTATAAGTATTTAAACGTTACGGGCGTTATAAGTTCAAACCCCGCAAAAGCCGTAAAGAACGATAAAAACGAGAAGAAGACGATAGACGTCCTCACTTCCGAAGAGGTTGACAGACTTCTTTCTCAGCCCGACGTAAAGGACATAAAAGGCCTTCGCGACAAAGCGATGCTTGAACTTATGTACGCAACCGGAATTAAAGTATCGGAATTGATCTCACTCAACGTTTCCGACGTTAACCTCCAGCTCGGATGTATATCCTGCCACGGTGCAGAGTCTTCAAAGCACGACCGCAGAATTTATATCTATCCCACGGCGGTAAAGACGATAAGGGACTATCTCAAATATTCAAGGGCTTATCTCGTCGACGACGATTTCGAGCCGCTTTTTGTGAATATAGGCGGCACGAGAATTACCCGCCAGGGCTTCTGGAAGATTCTTAAATCCTATGCAAGCCGCGCCGGCATATCAAAGCCTATAACTCCGCACATTTTGAGAAACTCCTTTGCTACGCATCTGCTTGAAAACGGCGCCGATATAAACGATATAAAGGAAATTCTCGGACACAGCGATATTTCCTCAACCCTCGTATATGCAAATTATCTCAAATCAAAAGGTAATAAATCTTATCTCAAATTTCATCCGCGGGCATAGGTTACATAATATTAACACGCAATTAATAAATATGATATATAATATATGCATCCTCACGGATGCATATTTGATTATGGAGAAAGAATATGGCGGTATTTGATTTTTTACATTTTAATCCCAAAGAAAAGGGTCTAACGAAAGACGAGGCGAGAAAGGCTTCGAGAACTGATTTTGTCGGCTTTTTCAGGACTTATTTTGAAAAATTCTGGAATATATCGAATTTGAATTTGGTTATCGCGCTTTATTTGGTTCTGCTCGCGCTCGGAATCTGGACTCTTCAGCCGTATCCGATAGCGTTTTATATATTTCTCGGCGTGTTTGCCCTTATGTTCGGACCTCTTTGCGCCGGCGTGTTTTACGTCGTCAGGGGATACGTAAGAGGGGACCCTGTGTTTATTGTTTCCGATTTCACTTATGCGGTAAAGCATAACTGGAAACAGTCGATAATTATCGGTCTTCTCGACCTTCTCATAACCGGACTTCTTATTTTTGACGTGTTCTTCTGGAGCGGAACTGATTTGAATTATCTTACTTCATACGTCCCCGAAAATATAGTTGAAATCACGCAGGAAGCAAGTTCCGGTGAAGAGGAAACCGATATTGCTTTTACCGAAGATGCCGACGTGCCTTCGGAAGACGGTTCAAATGCCGAAGTTCTGCCGTTTAACGAGAAAACCAACGGCTTTTTGGAAAGTATGTTTTTCTATGCGTCGATAATTCTGTTTATCGTCTACCTTTTCATGAAAAACTATATCTATATTATTACGGTAACCTTTAATCTTTCGGTTTATAAGATTTTCAAAAACGCCTTTCTGTTTTCTATTCTCGGAATAAAGCGCAATATTCTCGGTTTTTTGGGCAAACTCATTCTTCTTTTCGTAAACGTGATAATATTTGTAAATATGCCTATGGTGGGTATACTTCTCGCGCTTATAATAACCCTCGCTTCATGCGCTTTCATAGGCGCGTATGCGGCGTATCCCGTAATTAAAAAATATATGATAACTCCGTATTACAAAGACGAGGAAGTATACGAATCCTACGACAAAATCTTTGAGGACAGGGGATAAAAAAATACCGGCAATTATTTGCCGGTAAGATTTTATTCTTCATTGCTTTCGTCGGTTTCTCCGCTGTCGTTTTCGACATGTTCAGGCTGTTTTTTCCTGCGTTTAACTCCTTGTGCAAGCGGGTTATTGTATGCGGCCTGGATTAGTTTTTCGTCGCTTACGTGTGTGTAAATCTGCGTGGTCGAGAGGTCCTCGTGCCCGAGAATGTCTTTTAGCACTCTCACGTCGGTGTTGCCGTATAAATACATGAGCGTCGCCGCGGTGTGCCGCAGCTTGTGCACCGACATTCCGAGACTTTCAAGCCCAGCTTCTTTGAGGTGCTTGTAAATCAGCCACTGAACGGTTTTTACGCTTATTCTGTTTCTGTTTCTCGAAACGAAAAGCGCGTCTTTGTGCTCAGGCTTTACGTTTTTTGGACGGACCTTCAGATACGCTTTTATCGCGTTTCTGCATGCGTCGTTTAAGAATATTCTGCGCTGCTTGCTTCCTTTGCCGGTAACGTTGAGCGCGGTCATTTCCTCGTCCATATCGCTTAAATTAATGCCGGCAAGCTCGGAAACACGCATTCCGCAGTTTAAAAACAGTGTAATTATCGCAAAATCCCTCTCGGAATTTTTTCCGTCGACCGACTCTAAAAGCTGTTTTGATTCTTCAAGACTTAGAAATTTCGGAAGCGTCTTGCTTTTTTTCGGGGTTTCTATCTTTTCGGTGGGATTTACGTCTATAACCATTATGGTTTTGGAAAGATATTTGTAAAACGAGCGCAGGCACGAAAGCTTTCTCGAACGCGAGGTGCTGTTGTTTTTTAGCGTCAGCGCGCAGAAAGAGAGAAATTCGTAAACGTCTTCGCTTTTTACGCCTTTCAGAAGCTCGTCGGTCGCGTCGGAAAAGGGAATGTTTTCAAATTCGGCTTCGGAATATTTCTTTTTGTCTTTTCTTATAAGCATAAATCTCGAAAAGGTGCGCAAATCGTGGTAATAATTGAAAACGGTAAGTTTTGAGCGCGCCTGTATTACGAGTTTGTAGTTTAAGAACCGTCTGACTGTGTCCGGCGCGTCGCTGTAATCAAAATCCGCCATAATCCGCACTCCTTTCTTTCGCTTTTCTTTATTTTAACATAGAATTATATAAAATTCAAAGTATTTTTGTAAATTGGAGGAAAAAATGAAAGTTTTCAGCTCAAAATCCGCTATGATAAAGAAAATGTGGCTCAACCAGTTTGCGTTTTCGCTTTTCGGACTGTTTGTGGCGTCGCCGTTTACGGGCAATTTATGCATTATTGCAGGCATTTTCTCGTATTTGTTCTATCTTTTTGTCGTGGGATACTCTGTAATCGACGACGCGCAGAAGGATAAAATAAAGCTTGATGCGGGCAGGGGAGAAGGTCTTTGCGCTCTTACCGGGCTGAAATATTCGCTTATAGCGTTTCTTCCTTCTTTTCTCGTAACTTTCGGATATATGATAAGCACGTTTTTCGTTAAGGTTTCGGGCGTTGTATCGACAATAGTATTCGTTATAGTAAAATACGCATTTTGCGGCGAAATTTTGGGAATAGATATAGGACTTACAAAATACAGATACGCGGAAGACACGCTTACAAGAGTCAGCGACGCTCCGGAATCTATCCTTTTTATGAGCGAGCATGCAATTTTCCAGCTTATTTTCATAGTTCTTTCGGTAATACTTCTTTCCGTAGTCTATTATCTCGCTTTTAGCGGCATAATCCGCTTAAAGACGTCGGAGGAGAAAAAATAAGTATTATTTCCGCCGTTTTTCAATATATTTTTAGTAAAAAAATATATTGGAGGACGGTATGCGCCAAAGTATTTCTTACACATTAAAATTCATCTTTTTTTCTGCTTTTCTTGCAATAGTTGTCCTTGTTTTCGGATTGTGCGGACACTTTTCAAACAAGAGCAGTAAAACGTTTTTGAGCGAAAAAGAGAAAACGGGGATAAATATCATAATCGACGCGGGACACGGCGGGGAAGACGGCGGCGCCGCCGCCAACGGAGTTGTGGAAAAAGACTTAAATCTATCTATCTCTAAATATCTTTATCAGTATTTTCTCCTTTCGCCTTACAACGTTCACATGACGCGGGATACAGACGTTCTTTTGTATAAGAAAGGCGAAGAAAAGCACAAAAAGAAATACGACATAACAAACAGAATAGAGTATGCGAAAAACTTCGACAACGCCGTTTTTATAAGCATTCATCAAAATAAGTTTGAAATTCCGAAATACAAAGGGCTTCAGGTTTACTATTCGCCGAATAACCTTTTGAGCGAAAACCTTGCAGGTATAATTCAGTCAAACAACAAGCTTTTCATAGATTCGGACAACAAAAGACAAATAAAAAAGGCGGATAAAAAAATACGGCTGCTTGATACTCTTGAAATGCCCGCGGTGCTTGTCGAGTGCGGATTTTTGTCAAATTATGAAGAAGCAAACAAACTCAAAGACAGCGAATATCAAAAGAAAATTGCTTTCAATATTTTTATATCGGTTTTGCAATTCATGGAAGAAAACGGAGACGGTCTATTATGAAAATTAAAACAGGTTACATCTGCTCGGAATGCGGAAACGTTACGGCAAAATGGTTCGGACAGTGCCCGTCGTGTAAAAGCTGGAACACGCTTGAAGAATACGAGGACACAACGGAGCTTGACGCAAAAAGCGCAAAAAAAGCGGTAATAAAAAGGGAAAAAGCGCTGTCGTATTCCATTGACAGTATAGATATTACGGAAGAGCCGCGCGCCGTAACGGGTATAGAAGAATTTGACAGAGTGCTCGGCGGCGGAATCGTAAAGGGCTCGGTTACTCTTTTGTCGGGCGAACCCGGTATCGGTAAATCCACGCTTCTTCTTCAGATCTGCGACGTTTTGGGAAAATCGCAGAAGGTGCTCTACGTTTCGGGCGAGGAATCTCCATCACAGATTAAACTGCGCGCAAAAAGGCTCGGCGTTTCCGGAAAGGATATTCTCATATATGCCGAGACGGATATTGACGAGGTGATAGCCGAAATAAACGCGTCGTCTCCCGAAATAGTGATAATCGATTCGATTCAGGCGATGTCTGACCGCGCGTCGTCGTCTGTTGCCGGAAGTATAACCCAGGTGAAAAACACCGCCTCAAAGCTTATAAGATGCGCAAAAACAGACGGAATATCGGTTATAATCGTAGGCCACGTCAATAAAGACGGAGCGATTGCGGGACCGAAAGTCCTTGAACATATGGTCGATACGGTTTTGTATTTTGACGGGGAAAAGCAGTATTCATACAGAATGTTAAGGGCGGTAAAGAACAGATTCGGTTCTACAAACGAAATAGGAATATTCGAGATGAATTCCGAAGGACTGACGGAGGTCGCGAACCCTTCTGAATATCTGCTCTCGCAGAGAACGCTCAACGTGTCGGGAACATGTACGCTCTGCGCAATGGAGGGCACAAGACCGATACTTGCGGAAATTCAAGCGCTCGTTACAAAAAGTTTCCTTAACGTTCCGAGAAGAACGTCAAACGGCTTTGATTACAACAGGCTTTCAATGCTCTCGGCGGTGCTCGAAAAGCGGCTCGGACTCAGACTCGGAATAAACGACGTGTATCTTAACGTCGTAGGCGGCCTTCACGTTGCGGACCCGTCAACCGACCTTCCCGCATGCCTTGCGCTTATATCGGGTTATAAGGATATAGCAATTAGCGAAAAACTCGTGGCAATGGGGGAGATAGGACTTGCGGGCGAATGCAGGGCTATTGCGCTTATTGAGCAGAGAGTAAGGGAAAGCATCCGCCTCGGATTCGATAAAATCGTAATTCCTTACAGAAATTACGAAAAGAGCAAGAGTCAGCTTTCAAAACTTGCAAAAGACGCTGAAATTATACCTGTAAAGAGCTTGTTTGACGCTCTGAAACTGTTTTCATGAAGAATAGCGTACTTGTCAGCTCGAAAATAAGCGAAAAATGTGCAAAAAGCCTTGAAAACAGAGGGTTTGAGCTTATAAAAGTACCCGAAAACGCAAGTTTTGACGGTCCCGTATCGGCTCATCCCGACATTTTTGCATTTGTAATTGATAATAATATAGTCTGCCATAGGGAAATCAAACATTTGTTCGAAAAAATGCAGGGGAATTACAAAATAACAGAAGCAAGGGACTTCGGAAAAGCGGAAAAATGCTTATATCCGGACGACTGCGGGCTGAATTTCGCGTTGTGCGGCGATAAACTGATAGGGAAACAGAAATGCGCCGACCAAAAGATAAAGGAAATCGCCGAAAAATATAATCTTAAAATTATTGACGTAAATCAGGGATATGCAAAATGCAATATCTGCATAGTCGACGGTAATTCGATAATAACAGAGGATAAGGGTATTTATAAAAAATGTACGCTCGCTGGAATGGA
>JAGADB010000027.1 GCA_017613815.1 Clostridia bacterium
TCGGAACGGGTGATATACCTGAGGTATGATATACCCTCCGGGTATGATATACGCCTGCGGCGTATTAAGGAACGGATATTATATCATACCGCGCTTTTGCGCGGTATATCATACTTGCACGGCAAGTATATCATTTGCGGCTCCGCCGCATATATCATTTCGGCTTTATGTGCCCGCGGAGAAATTTTTAACGGAAACTGTTAATAATCTTTCGAAAAAGGTTTTTCTTGCAATTTTTCCGTAAAATGATATAATATACTCAAATAAACCACCGGAGGAAGAAAATGAACGCAAACATTACAAGAGAACAGGCGCTTGCGCTTTTGAAAAAATACAACAAGGAGCCGTTTCACATAAGGCACGCGCTGACGGTCGAGGGGTGCATGAGGTATTTCGCAAACCTGCTCGGATACGCTTCCGACGAGGATTTCTGGGGGCTTTGCGGACTTCTGCACGACGTGGATTTTGAAAACTATCCCGACGAGCACTGCAAAAAGGCGCCGGAGCTGCTCTCCGAAATAAACTGCTCCGACGAACTCGTTCACGCCGTATGCTCGCACGGCTACGGAATATGCTCCGACGTAAAGCCGGAACACGAGATGGAAAAGGTGCTTTTCGCGGTCGACGAGCTGACGGGGCTTATCGGCGCCGCCGCAAAAATGCGGCCGTCGGGAAGCTGCTCCGATATGGAGCTTTCGAGCTTAAAAAAGAAATTCAAGGACAAGAAATTCGCGGCGGGCTGTTCGAGAGAGGTCATTACCGAGGGCGCGGAAATGCTTTCGTGGGAGCTCGACGACCTGCTCTCAAAGAGTATCGACGCCATGCGTTTCTGCGAGGAAAGCGTAAATAACGCGATGAGCGCGGAATAATAAAAGTAAAAAAAGAAACCGACTTAAACGGGTAAAACCCTTTTTAAGTCGGTTTTTAATTATGATTGCCCCAAAGGGCAAATGATAATGCGTGCAAAGCCCGCAATGATGATTTGCGGAAAAATCCGCAAAATTATGAGATGAGTTTCTCAAATGCGCGTCAGCGCTCATAATTTGCGAAGCAATCATCATGCGCGTAAGCGCTCATCATGTTTCGATTTTCGAAACTCATCATTCGAAATTAACTCTCTTTTTCGTTTTCCTCATCTTTCTTCTTGTCGTTCCTATGCTTTTGGTAATACACGAACGAATAAATTATAGGAATCAACGCCGCAAGCGCGGTGATAATCATAAACAGTACGAAATTGCGTAAAAACGAAGTGAGTATCGCAAGAATTCCCGCAATCACCATGCAGAAGCCCGCGACTCTGTGGGTTTTGTTCCAGTTTTCCTCGTCGGAAAGCGTCCACGGAAGCCGCACGCCGAAGACGTGGTTCTGCTTGGTTTTGGGGAGGAAGTTTCCGAGAACGATATACAAAACGCCCATGAAAATTATACAAATCATGCCCACGTCAAGCTTTATTCCGAGCGCGTTTGCGTAAATCGCCGTGAAGATGACGACCGACGTCAGCGGAATTATCCAGAACACGAGTTTTTTCGATTTTTCGCCGATGTTGTCGCTTTTGGGGTCGAAGGATGTCAAAAACAGGCACAGCAGGTGAAGTCCGAGAAGTATGAGCGGAATTGCAAACACCGTAAACGGCTTGCTGCTCCAGCCGTTCGCCTCGTTGTTCGCACCGAAATGCGTCGCAACCGTTTCGGGAAGCTTTTGCCAGAGGATTACTCCCAAAAGCATGGGAAGCAGCGTTATTACCGACGTGATAATGACTCTTGCCTTGTTATTTTTGAACATTGTTTTTCTCTCCTTTTAACTGTGTAAGCCACAACATAATCTCCTCGACCACAGACGCGTTTAAAGAGTAGTAGAGGAATTTTCCGTCCCGCCTGCACGAAACGAGGTTCGCGTCTTTCAGCACCGACAGGTGCCGGGAAATCGCGGCGGGGGTAATTTCAAACGCGTCGGAAATCTCTCCCGCCGAAAGACTGCCTTTTTTCAGCTTTTCGAGTATCTCCCTGCGCACGGGGTCGGCAAGCGCCGATAACGTTTTCTGTACTCCCAAATCATCACTTCCCATAACAACGTTTAACATTTAACTTAATTGTTAAATATATTTTATACCCGTTTTTTCATTTTGTCAAGAGATTTTGAAAAATTTGCGATTTTACGAAAAAACCGCCGAGAAATTTAAATCTCGGCGGTGATTTTTTACATTTTGTCGCGGTAGGGGGTGTCCTCAAAACCTTCTTTTTTCAGTCGGCTTACCAGCGCGTCAAGTCTGCGCTTCCAGATCGCGCGGAACCAGCGCGTCTTACCGAACCACTTGACAAGAGCGGGGCTCGTTGCGTAATAGCAGCGGATAAACGCTCTGCCGTACCACGTGCGGGCAAGCGTGTAATCGCGAAAACGCCGCAGCGTCCAAACCTGCGGACAGTCGTATGAGCCATAGACCGCGGTGGCGATATAACAATTGGACATTGTACTTGGAGAAACGGTTGAAAGGCCGTATGCTCTTCGTTTTTCATTCCAAGGCGTCCCATCAAATGCATGTAAATCTATTATCGTCATGCTGTTGGGAATAGTTACGCTCGTAAGACTGCTGCAATGGGAAAATGCGCCATCGCCTATTTTCGTCACGCTGTTGGGAATAGTTACGCTCGTAAGACTGCTGCAACCGTAAAATGCGCGATAATCTATTTCCGTCACGCTGTCGGGAATAGTTACTATCGTAAGACCGCTGCAACCGGAAAATGTGCTACTGCCTATTTCCGTAACACTGTACGGAATAGTTACGCTCGTAAGACTGCTGCAACCGGAAAATGCGCTACTGCTTATTTTCGTCACGCTGTTGGGAATAGTTACGCTCGTAAGACCGGTGCAACCGGAAAATGCTCTGTCTCCAATTTTCGTCACGCTGTTGGGAATGACCACTTCGGTCGCGGCGCCGTTATATTTTTCCAGCGTTCCTGCACGGATGACGAAATCGGCGCTGTTTCCGCCGAACACGTTTACGACGTTTGCCTGAATGTTGTTTGTCACGTTGAAATTGTTTATTGCTTTTTCCACAACGTATGGCATTCCGCAATACTGGCATATTGCCGCATCTTTTGTGTTGTCAACTTCCAAATTTGACCCGCAGTTCGTACATTTTGCATTTACCAATGGCATAATTACACCTCCCGAAAATGATATTCCTGCCGAAAGGCAGGAATATTTCAATATTCTGATTTTTCACTGTGCCGCGTCGATGATTACGCCGAAATCGGGGGCTTTGAGGGAAGCGCCGCCGATAAGTCCGCCGTCGACGTTCTCGCACGCAAGAAGTTCGGACGCGTTTTTGGCGTTCATGGAGCCGCCGTACTGGATAACCGTATTTTGCGCAACTTCGCTTCCGTAAAGGGAGGAAATGACGCTTCTTACGAGTCCGCACGCCTCGTCCGCCTGTTCTGCCGTCGCCGTTTTGCCGGTGCCGATTGCCCAGACGGGCTCGTATGCTATGATTACGTTTTTCATCTGCTCTTTTGTTACTCCGAGCAGGTCGATTTTGGTCTGTTTTCCGAGAATTTCGGCGGTGATGCCCTGTTCTCTTTCCTTTTCGAGCTCGCCGATGCAGAGAATGACCTTGAGTCCCGCTTCAAGCGCCGCTTTAACCCTTGCGTTCACGGTTTCGTCGGTCTCTCCGAAATACTGTCTTCTCTCGCTGTGTCCGATAACGGCGTATTCCACGCCGCAGTCGATAAGCATGGATGCGCTTATTTCGCCGGTATATGCGCCACTCTGCGCAAAATGAACGTTCTGAGCGCCGACTTTAATGTTTGTGCCCTTGACTCCCGCAACCGCGGCATTTATATCCACGAAAGGAACGCAGATAACTATGTCGCAGCCGTTTTTGCCTTCCGAAACGGCCTTGAGTTCCTCAACGAAGGTCTTTGTTTCGGAGGGGGTTTTGTTCATTTTCCAGTTTCCCGCGATTACTTTTCTTCTCATTTTTTGTCTCCTTATTTGTCGTTGAGGCAGGAAATTCCGGGAAGTTCCTTTCCTTCGAGGAATTCGAGGGAAGCGCCGCCGCCCGTCGAAATGTGTGTGATCTTTGAAGCAAAGCCGAGTCTTTCAACCGCTTCCGCGCTGTCGCCGCCGCCGATTATTGAGATGGCGCCGCTGTCGGCAACCGCCTGAGCGACCGCCTTTGTGCCGTTGGCGAAGTTCTTCCATTCTGAAACGCCCATAGGACCGTTCCAAACGACCGTGCCCGCGCCCTTAACCGTTTTCGCAAAGAGTTCCTGAGTCGTGGGGCCTATATCGAGTCCCATCCAGCCGTCGGGAATCGCGTCGGAATAAATTCTCATAAATTCGGTGTCTTCCTTGTATTCTCTGCCTATCATGTTGTCGACGGGGAGTATGAAGCAAACGCCCTTGTCCTGCGCCTTCTGCATGAGTTCTTTTGCAAGTTCTATCTTGTCTTCCTCAAATATAGACGTACCGGTCGAATTTCCGAGAGCGCGCATGAAGGTGTAAGCCATGCCGCCGCCGATGATGAGGGTGTCAACCTTGTCAAGCAGGTTGTTTATAACGCCTATCTTGTCGGAGACCTTTGCGCCGCCCAAAATTGCAGCGAACGGACGAACGGGATTTGAACGCGCGCCGCCCATAACGTCGATTTCCTTGCGGATAAGGTAGCCGCAAACCGCGTCTTTTACAAACTCGGTAACGCCCGCCGTCGAGCAGTGCGCTCTGTGAGCCGAGCCGAACGCGTCGTTTACGTATATTTCGCAGAGGGAAGCGAGTTCCTTCGAGAAGGAGGGGTCGTTTTTGGTCTCGCGCGCGTCGAAACGCACGTTTTCGAGAAGCACGGCTTCGCCTTCCTTGAGAGCAGCGATTTTCGCTTTTGCGTCTTCGCCGGTGATGTCGCCTGCGAAAGCGACCTTGTTTCCGAGAAGCTCGTTGAGGCGTACTGCTACGGGTTTAAGCGAAAACTTTTCGGCGTCTTCCTTTTTCGCCTTTGCGATAAGTGCTTCTTTTGCCAAAGCCCGTTCGCTTTCGGGAAGCTCTTCTATTTTTGCGAGTTCCTTTTTGTCAAGAGAGAAGTTTTCGGTAAATATCGCGTGCGGCTTGCCGAGGTGCGAGCAGAGAATTGCCTTCGCGCCGTTTTCGAGCAGGTACTTTATCGTCGGAAGAACCTCCACGATTCTCTTGTCGCTCGTAATAACGCCGTCTTTTAACGGCACGTTGAAGTCGCATCTCACGAGGACGCGTTTGCCTTTAACTTCAATATCTTCGATGGTTTTTTTATTAAGCATGGTCTTTTTCCTTTCAAAAAAGTAAATTTTTAACAATCTTTTTAAAAGCGTCAATATATAATATATAATATTTGTAACGGATTGTCAATTGTTTTTTTGATTTTTAATGCCGATTTTAATATATTTTTTACATAAATAAGGGTTTTTACGCAAAAAACGGTTGACAAAAGATAAAAACAGTGTTATTATATAGCATAATTTTTTATATAATATATGCGGAATTCCGACCGCGGAAGAAAGGGAGCGCGAAAATGAACAAAATCATCATCCCGGAAGGCTATACCCCCGTGCTTGACGAATACGACACACAGAGGGCGATAGAATATATTAAAAAGAATTTCCAGACGGAATTTGCGTCCGCCCTCAATTTAAAACGCGTGTCCGCGCCGCTTTTCGTAACCGAATCCTCGGGACTAAACGACAACTTAAACGGCTACGAGCGCCCGGTATCCTTCGACGTGCCCGCGATAAACGCCGAAGCGCAGGTCGTTCACTCGCTTGCGAAATGGAAGCGCCTTGCTTTGAAAAAATACGATTTCGTCGTAGGAAAAGGGCTTTATACCGACATGAACGCCATACGCCGCGACGAGGAATTGGACAACATACATTCGATTTACGTCGACCAGTGGGACTGGGAGAAAATCATAACGAGAGAGAACAGAAACCTCGACTACTTAAAGCTCGTCGTAAAGGAAATCGTGGATTCCATCTGCAACGTAAAGGACAGACTTTACGTTCATTTCCCGCAGTTAAACGTAAAACTCGAAAGGGAAGTGTCCTTTGTAACCTCCCAGGAGCTCGAGGATACGTATCCCGACCTTACGCCTGAGCAGCGCGAATACGAGTACTTAAAAATCCATAAAACCGCCTGCATAATGCAGATAGGCGGCGCGCTGAAATCGGGAAAGCCGCACGCTTCGCGCGCGCCCGACTACGACGACTGGGATCTTAACTGCGACATCCTTTTCTGGAACGACGTGCTTAAAATGGCGTTCGAGGTGTCCTCTATGGGCATAAGGGTGGACGAAAAATCGCTTGCAAAGCAGCTTGAAATATCCGGCTGCGAGTACAGAAAGGAACTGCCGTTCCACAAAATGCTGCTCGCGGGAGAACTTCCGCTGACGATAGGCGGAGGCATAGGACAGTCGAGAATATGCATGCTTATGATGGGATGCGCGCATATAGGAGAAGTGCAGTCGAGCCTCTGGGACGAAAAGACAATTAATGAGTGCGAAAAGCACGGAATACGGCTTCTTTGAAAAAGAAAAATCCCGCACGGAAGTGCGGGATTTTTTGCGCCTTTCGGGGCATTTTGCGCATTTGAATTGCGCCGAAAATCTTGACAAATAATAATAATGGTTTTATAATTATTATAGATAATTATGTATATAGATATATTTACGGTAAAAGCCGTAATATACTTTAAATCGGAGATGGTTAAAATTCTTAGTATGACTGGCTGCGGATACGCGCGTATCCGCGGAGAAAAACATATCGTTACGGCCGAAATCAAGTCGGTCAATTCGAGATACCTCGATTTTTCCTGCAAAATGCCGAGGGCGTACAGCAGAATCGAGGAAAAGATAAAGGAATTTACGGGTAAATACACAACACGCGGCAAAATCGACGTGTATCTCACCGTCGAAGCGGTCCCCGGCGCAGAAGACGCCTTTATTTCGCTTGACGAGGCGTACCTGGAAAATTATCTTGCATGCCTTCACGAACTTAGGAAAAAATACGGGCTGAAAGACGATATTTCGGTAATGTCGGTTGCGCAGAACAGAGATATTTTCACGTCTGCAAAGGCGGAGGACACCGCGGACGAGCTCTGGGAAAGAATAGAGCCGTCGCTTAAAAGCGCGTTTGAGGACTTTCTTGCAATGAAAAAGACCGAGGGCGACAGACTTGCAAAGGACATCCTCTCAAAGACCGAGACGATAGAAGATTACGTAAACCAAATAGAAAAACTTGCGCCTCAGGTCGTAAAGGACTACGAGGAGAAGCTGACCGCAAGAATAGAGGAATTGCTTTCCGGCGCCGAAGCCGACAAATCGAGGATAATCGAGGAAGTCGCGATTTTCGCGGACAGAGTGGCGATAGACGAGGAGTTGGTCAGACTCAAAAGCCACATAAAGCAATTCAAGGATATGATAAGGGAAAACGGCGACGCGCCGTGCGGCAGAAAGCTCGATTTTCTGCTCCAGGAAATAAACAGGGAGATAAACACGACGGGCTCAAAGTGCAACAGCGCCGAAATTGCGAAAATCGTCGTTGACGCAAAGAGCGAGGCGGAAAAGATACGCGAACAGGTGCAGAACATAGAATAAGCGGAAAAACGGGAGAAAAGAAATGAAACTTGTAAATATCGGATACGGAAATATGGTGAATTCCCAGAAAGTCGTCTCTGTGGTAAGTCCCGACGCGGCGCCGGTAAAGCGGCTCGTACAGGACACGAGGGACGCGGGAAAACTTATTGACGCTTCCTGCGGAAAGAAGACGCGCTCGGTCATAATCGCCGAAAGCGGACACATAATTCTCTCCGCGCTCATGCCCGAAACGATACAGTCGCGGCTCAACGAGGAAGCGGAAAACGACAGAGAAGAGGAAGAGGACAATGAGTAAAAAAACGTGCGAAAAGGGAACCCTGCTCGTCGTTTCGGGCCCTTCGGGAGTCGGAAAGGGAACGGTTCTCGCGGAACTTATGAAAAAGAGCTCCGATTACGCCTATTCGGTGTCGGTAACGACGAGAGCCCCGAGGGAAGGCGAGATTGAGGGCGTCAATTACTTCTTCAGGACAAAGGAAGAATTCGAGCAGATGATAGAAAACGGCGAGCTTCTGGAATACGCCTCATATAACGGCAACTACTACGGCACGCCGAAAAAATACGTCGACAAAATGCTTGCTTCCGGCAAGAACGTCATACTTGAAATCGAAGTGCAGGGCGCGATGAAGGTTAAAAAACTCCGTCCCGACGCGGTTATGGTGTTTATCGCACCCGAGAGCAAGGACGTTCTTTCGGAGCGGCTTTCGATAAGGGCGACCGAGCCGAAGGACGTAATAATAAACCGCATCGAGATTGCCGAAAGGGAGCTTCGCGCATGCCCGTTTTACGACTACGTTACGGTAAATTCCGACGGCAAAGCGGAAAAATGCGCCGACGACATCATGGCGGCGGTGAGGGCGGAAAAGCTCAAACCCAAGAAAATGTTCGGACTTATAAGTGAATTTATATAAAAAAGGAGAAAAAACAAAATGATCAAACCATCTTTGGCGGAACTCTCGCAGAACAACAAATATAACAGATACACGCTCGTCATGGCGACCGCAAAGGGCGCGAGATATATCATCGACAAGGAGAACTACGAAAAGGAGCACCCGCAGATAGAGCAGATGCACTCGGTCGGCGCAAAGGAGGAGAAATCCGACGACAAGCCGGTAAAGGAAGCGATAGATATGCTCTATAACGGCGAGATGTTCATCAAATTCCCCGACGAAGACAAAAAAGAGGAAGAAAACGAATAAAACCGGAAAATTACGGCACACACGAAACGATGTGTGCCGTAAAGATATTGCAAAACGGAGGAAAGAATGCGCTACGCAGCGGTAAGACTACTCGGCGTGCCGTACGGCATAGATAAAGAATACGACTATAATATTCCGCTGCACCTGGACGGAAAGATACGGGAAGGCAGCTTTGCCGTCGTGCCTTTCGGGGGCGCAAATACCGCGAAAAACGCATTAGTCGTGAAAATAAAGGACGAGTCTGAGTATAAAAAGACAAAGCCCGTAATCGCCCTGCCCAAAAACAGCGGCGGACTGAACGGCGAAATGCTCGGACTTTGCGAATTTATAAGCGACCGCTTTTTCTGTTCCTTCGGCGACGCGGTGAAATGTATTCTTCCGTCGGGATTCGGAATAGTAAAGAGCAAAACCTATACTCTTTCGGATAAAAAAACGGCAAAGGACGGAGAACTTAACGGCGCCGCCGTTAATATCATCGAGCGCATAAAGAGAGACGGGGAGTGCTCCTCGGTCGAACTCAAAAAGGCGTTCGGCGAAAAGGGGCTGCAATGCGCGGCTTCTCTCGAAAAACTCGGAATTCTATCCGGCGAACCGGGATACGAGTGCGTCGTCAACGAAAAAAACGAAAAATACGTAAGATTACTGCCCGAAAGCGAAAATATTAAAAGCGTAAGACTAACGTCAAAGCAGTCCGACACGCTTGAAACCCTGATTATGTCGGGCGAGGACTGCCTTCTATCCGAACTCCTCTCTGAAAGCGGCGTTTCGCCGTCGGTGGTAAAGGAACTCGCAAAGAAAAATCTCGTCGAAATATATACCGTCAAACGCGACAGGGCAAAGGACGTCTTTGAAAACTACAGGGAGCTCGAAAGCGGAAATTTTGAACTTTCCGCCGAGCAAAAGAGGGCTTATGACAAACTCGTCTCGCTTTACAAGGAAAAAGAGGCCAAAGCGGCGCTGCTTTACGGCATAACCGGCAGCGGAAAGACCAATGTCGTGATGAAGCTTATGGAAAAGGTGCTTTCCGACGGAAAAAATATAATAGTCCTCGTTCCGGAAATCGCGCTCACCTCGCAGACGGTCGGCAGACTTGCTTCAAAATTCAAGGACTGCGGTATCGCGCTCATACATTCGGGACTTTCGGCGGGTGAAAAAAGCGACGCCTGGAAGAAGATAGAGACGGGAAGCGCGAGAATAGTCATCGGCACAAGGTCGGCTATATTCGCACCGCTCGAAAACGTTGGGCTTATCGTCATGGACGAGGAGCAGGACGGCTCGTTTAAGTCGGACCGGTCCCCGAAATATCATACGAGGGACGTCGCAAAATACAGATGCGTTTACAATAAGGCGCTGTTCGTCATGGCTTCGGCAACGCCGAGTATAGAAAGCTTTTATAACGCAAAAAGCGGCAGATACGAGCTCATAAAGCTCAAAAACAGATACGGAGGCGCAAAGCTTCCCGAAGTCGAGTTTTACGATATGAAAAACGAGCCTTATTTTATGGCTCCCGACGACGCCTTCCAGGGTTTTTCCGACGAAAAAGAGGAAAAACCCACGGAAAAAGACCGCGCCGAAACGGAAATTCCGCTTATGATAGGCGAAAAACTCAAAGAGGAAATCGCTTCCTGCCTTGACAGAAAGGAGCAGGCGATAATCTTCATAAACAGACGCGGATACCGCGCTTTTGCGATGTGCAGAAACTGCGGAGAGGTGTTTTCCTGTCCCAACTGCTCGGTGTCGCTGACGTACCATAAATACGCAAAGGGCAAAAATAAAATGGTCTGCCATTACTGCGGATATTCAAAAGACGTGCCGGAAGTATGCTCAAAATGCGGAAAAGACAGAATATCCTTTGTCGGAAGCGGCACACAGCTTCTCGAAGAAACGCTTTCAAAGCAGTTCGAGGGCGCAAGAATATTGCGAATGGACGCCGATACAACGACGGGAAAATATTCCCACGAAAAAATACTTTCGACTTTCAGAAACGGCAAAGCCGATATACTCGTCGGCACGCAGATGGTAGCGAAGGGACACGATTTTCCGAAAGTTTCGCTCGTGGGAGTGGCGCTTGCCGACACGTCGCTTTTCGTAAACGACTTCAAGGCAAACGAAAAGACCTTTTCGCTGCTGACGCAGGTGCTGGGGCGCGCAGGGCGCGCCGACGTCCCGGGAAAAGCCGTGATACAGACGTATTCCCCCGATAACGAGGTGCTTAAATACGCGTCGGCGCAGGACTACGAAAAATTCTACGAAAGCGAGATAAATTTCAGAAAATCGTCGGTTTTCCCGCCTTTCTGCGATATAATAACCGTTGGATTTTCGGGGTCCGTCGAGACCGACGTGATAAACGCCGCAAGGAATTTCGGGATATTGCTTGACGAGGCGGCAAAGAACGTTTATAAGGATACCAAATTCATACTTTTCGGACCTTTCAAAAACGAAATATACAGACTTGCGGGCAAGTACCGCGTGAGATACGTAATAAAGTGCCGCAACGGCAAA
>JAGADB010000028.1 GCA_017613815.1 Clostridia bacterium
AAAAGGCGAATTCTACGAAATGCAGTCAATGCAGTCGCTGTAAAATAAAAATAAAGAAAACCGCAGGTAGTAAGACCTGCGGATTTTTTGCCTCTTTTTTGCAGTTTTTAGCTTATTTCAACCGGCTCCGAAAAACAAATTTTCTCCAAAACGGCGTATTTTTTAACCTAAAATGATTAAACATAAAAAATAATAACTTATTTAGACTTAAATGTCAAGCAAATTTAATCATTTATGGTAAAATATATATAGAAAAGGAGGGATGATATGCCGCGTTATCGCAGAATAAAAGATTTGCGTGAAGATTCAGACAAGACGCAGACCGAAGTCGCCGAATATTTGGGCACGACCGCACAGTATTACGGAAAATACGAAAAAGGCGAAAGAGAAATCCCTTTTACCCGTGCAATAAAGCTTGCCGATTATTACGGCGTCAGTCTCGATTATCTCTCCGGCAGGGCGGATTCGCAGAAAATTCATTCATACGGCGCTTTGAACGACGACGAAAAGAAAATGCACGAAAGATATCATGCCCTGTCCGAACGAAACAAAGGCAAGGTCGAACAGTTTGTCGACAATCTTTACGAGGAGAGCAAAGCAAAATCGGAACAGCACGGACAAAACCGTTAAAAAAACAAAACGCTGACGGCACAGTCAGCATTTTTTAACGCATTTTTCGGCAAAACAAAGAAAAACCCCCGCGGCAGCGGGGGTTTAATTTTATCTTTTTTATTCCTTATTCGTCCAAGTCGCAAAGCTGAACGTCAGAAGTATCGGGTAGATTTCAAGACGTCCCAGCAGCATCGCGACGGAGAGCACGATTTTCGAGAACGGCGAGTAAACCGTATAGTTGAGCGTCGGTCCTATCTTTGAAAAGCCGGGTCCCACGTTGTTGAAGCAGGAAACCGCCGCGGAGATGTTTGTTTCAAAGTCAAGTCCGTTGAAGCTCAGCAAGAACAGCGTGCCCGCGATGATGAACATATACAAAAACATATAGGTGCTGACCGAGTGCAGCGTCGTGTCGTCGACGCGCTTGCCGTCGAGTTTTACGAGCGTGTAGGTTCTCGGGTGAAGAACGCGCCGTAGCTCGTTTTTGACGCGCTTTACGATTATGATAAGGCGCGACAGTTTCATACCGCCGGCAGTGGAGCCGGCGCAGCCGCCGACAAACATAAGAAGGAATATGAGGGTTTTCGCAAACGGCGACCACGCGTTAAAGTCGGCAGTCGCAAAGCCCGTCGTCGTAAGAATCGACGCCACCTGGAACGCCGACGTTCTTATGCCGTCGTGCAGGTTTGCAAACAAATTCGACGTGTTTATTGTTATAAGCGCCGTCATGAACACCGTGATAAACAAATACACCTTGAGTTCGGTGCTCTTGAAAATGTATCTGAATTTTCTTGCGATAAGTAGGAAATAGAGGTTGAAGTTTACGCCGAAAAGCAGCATGAAAGCGGTTATAACCCACTGCGAATAAGCGCTGTAGGACGCGATGCTGTCGCCCCTTATTCCGAATCCGCCGGTGCCCGCCGTGGCAAAGGCGTGGACTATGCTCTCGTAGAGGTCCATTTCGCCGAACCACAGGAAAATGATTTCCGAAACGGTGAGCGCCATATATATGAGATAAAGGATTTTCGCCGTGTCGCGCGAGCGCGGAACGAGCTTGTCAACAGATGGTCCCGGCATTTCCGCGCGCAGAATGTGTATCGAGCGGTCGGAAGACTTTCTCGTAAGGGCAACTATGAACACGAGAACGCCCATACCGCCTATCCAGTGGGTAAAGCTTCTCCACATCAGGATGCCCTTGCTCATTATTTCGACGTTTGCAACCGTGGAGGCGCCGGTTGTCGTAAATCCGCTTACAGTCTCGAAAAGCGCGTCGACGTACGACGGAATTTCGCCGCTTATCACAAACGGAAGCGCGCCGATAGCCGACATTATGATCCACGTAAGCGCCGCTATGACAAAGCCCTCTTTTGCGAAAACCATATCGGTTTTGGGCTTTATCAAGTACAGAGCCGTGCCGAGCACAAGCGCGATTGCCACCGTTATCAGAAAATAGGTGCAGCTCTCGCCGTAAATGAGCGACGTTGCCGTGGGCAGCAGCAGAAACAGCGCTTCCGCCCAGACGACTTTTCCGAGAGTGTTGAAAATTATTCTGTAATTCAAAATTTCACCTCAAAAACAACTTAAAAATTACTCTTCTATGATTTCCGACAAATCGTAGAGACGGTGTCCCTTTGCGATGATTATGACGTTGTCGTCGGGAAGGATGACGTCAGATCCGCCGGGAATAAAGGTGTTCTGGTTTCTGATTATTCCGGCAATTAAAATATCCTTCTTGATTTTCAAATCCTTTATCGGAACGTTTATGTGCTCAAAGTCGGAAAGCACGTTGAATTCTATAGCTTCCGCCTTGCCGTCCATAATTCTGTAAAGCGTCTCCATCTTGCTTCCCAAGGAGTTGTTAAGTCCGCGCGCGTAGCGCGTTAAAATGTCCGCCGTGATGTTAAGGGGTGAGATGAGGCAGTCGAGGCCGAGTTTTTCGGCAATCGACGAGAGAACCTCGCGGTTGACCTTTGAAATGACCTTCGGAGTGCCTCTTGAGAGGGCGTAGAACGAGATGAGGATGTTCTCCTCGTCCATGCCGGTAAGCGCAACCAGCGCGTCGGCGTCGGAGAAGCCCTCTTCCTCGAGAAGCTCGTGGTTCATGCCGTCGCCGTGTACGATAACCGCTTCGTTCGGCAGCATTTCGCATAATTCCTCGCACCTTTTCTCGTCGATTTCAATGATTTTGACCGAGTTATCGCTTTTCAGCAGCATCTGCGAGAGATAATACGAGGTCTTGCCGGCGCCGAGAATCATAACGTTTTTCGCCTGCTTCTGCAAAAGACCGAGCGTCTTTAACGTCTTGTAAAGATTTATCTGAGACGCAACGATGCCGATTTTGTCGCCGCTTTTAAGCACGAAATTGCCGCCCGGGATGAAGAGCTCGCCGTCTCTTTCAACGACGCTGACTAAAAACTGCGCGTCGGACGTCTTTCTCAAATCAATGAGCTTCGCGCCGTCGAGTACAGAGCCCGCTTTTACGATAAGCTCCGCCATTTCAAGCTTGCGGCGCGCGAACGTTTCCACGTTTATCGCCGTCGGGAGCTTTAAGATGTTGTAAATGAGCTCCGCCGCGAGAAGTTCGGGGTTGATGACCATCGAAAGCTCGAGCTGATGCTTTATGAACGAGAGATTCGACGTGTTGTATTCGGTGTTGCGGATGCGCGCAACCGTGTGTTTTGCGCCCATTTTTCTCGCAATAAAGCACGAGAGCATATTGAGTTCGTCCGAATCTGTCGTCGCGACTATAAGGTCGGTCGAGGATATGCCCGCTTCGGTGAGAAGCGCGTAATCCGTGCCGTTTCCGCAAATCGTGCGCACGTCGTATGAATTTGAGATATCTTTTACGACGGAAGCGTCGTTGTCAACCGCCGTTACTTCGTGTCCCTCTTTGAGAAAACTCTCTATAAGCGTAACTCCGATTTTTCCGCAGCCGATAATAACTATTTTCATTTTTCGGATAATCCTTTCGTAAAACGTAAAAAGTAAAAGTAAAACCTGGAATTTCATTAAAAAAGTCATAATAACTTAACCTATATTATACCACGATATCCGAAAAAAGCAAGAGCAAAGAAAATAAAAGGGAAAAAGCAAAGAGGCACCCCCGTTTTGTTGACAATAAGCGCAAAAAATGATATATTAATCTTGAAGATAAAAACGTAAAATCAAAAAAAGAGGAAAAAATGAAAAGCAAGTACGATATAAGCGGCATGAGCTGTTCCGCGTGTTCCGCCCGTGTCGAAAAATCCGTCGGCGCGCTTGACGGCGTAAAAGAAGTAAACGTCAATTTGATTTCCGGCGTCATGACGGTTGAGTACGACGAGCAAAAGGTAACCGAAGCCGATATGAAAAAAGCCGTCGAATCGGGCGGCTACGGCATGCAGAGGGCAAAGACCTTCGCCGAAAAAAAGGAACAGAAGAAAATAGACG
>JAGADB010000029.1 GCA_017613815.1 Clostridia bacterium
CCGTAAATTTCCTCTACCGGCACGCTTTTTTGAAGTTCAACAAGCGTGGGACCGATAATTTTTGCGCCGTATTCTTCGGGAAGCGCGGAACAAAATTCTTTTGCCGTAATTTTCAGCGTATTTACCCTTAAAGTCAGTTTCGGCGCGGTTTTTGAAAACGCCTTTACTATCTCTTCGGCGCACGCGTAATCCTTTTCCCACGACGCGCACATCCATTCGGGAACGGAATATTTTACGCTTACGCCCTTTATTCCGTCAAGGTTTTCGATTTTATTTCTTATTTCCTCTTTTTTCCCCGCGGCGTTTCTCAGCACTGCGTTGACGAAGCCGACCGCCGATTTTTTACATACTTTTTTGGCAATTTCGGTGCTCTCGTCGCACGCCGAAAAATCGGGGACCCTGTCCATATAAAAAATCTGATAAAGCCCCGTCTCCACCGTACACAAAACGAGCGGGTCGGTCTTTTCGGCTTTTATGTCGGAGACGAGTCCGTAAATATAATCGAGCGTGATTTTCTTTTCAACCGTGCCGTAGAGAAGTCTTGTGAAAAAGCTCTTGTCCTTATCAGTAAAGCCGTACTTCTTTATAGCGCTTGCAAGCTCGAGGTTTATGAATTTTCCGTTTTTTATTGCCGAGTTGAGCGACAGTACCGCCGCAAGACGCGGAGTCATTTATCTTCTTCTCCTGCCGCCGCTTACCATAAGAATGAGTCTTAACAGGTTTGCGAGCGCAACCGCAAGCGCCGCAACGTAGGTAAGCGCCGCCGCCGAAAGCGTCTTTTTCGCGTTTGAAAGGTCCTCGTCGGAAAATCTTCCGCTCTCCTTTAGTGCTACGAGCGCGCGGGAGCTTGCGTTGAATTCAACCGGCAGAGTTATGAGCTGGAAAAGCGCCGAAAGCCCGAACGCCGCAATACCGATATAGCAAAGACCCAGCACGTCGAGCACGAGTCCTAAAATTATGAGCGGCATTGCAAGGTTCGAGCCGATATTGCATACGGGAATTATGGCGTTTCTTATCTTGAGCGGAAAATATCCCGTCGCGTGCTGAACGGCGTGTCCCGCCTCGTGCGCCGCAACTCCTATCGCCGCCGCGCTGTCGTTTGCGTAAACCGCGTCGGAAAGCCGTATCACCTTTGCCTTGGGGTCGTAGTGGTCGGTGAGTTCCCCGCTTATATGCTCGATTTTTACGTCGGTAAGTCCGTTTGCGTCAAGTATCCTTCTTGCCGAATCGTATCCGGTGTATCCGCTTGCGCTTCTTATTTTTGAGTACTTCTTGAAGGTCGAATTTACGTTTGCCGACGCCCACAGCGAAAGAAGCACCGCGGGAAGCACCAAAATTATATAGGTCATCAAAGACGAACCGTAAAAAATGTCGCTCATAACAATTCCTCTCTTTTTTCAAAAATTTTTCCGACTGAAATTTTTCTGCCGTTTATCATGTCAAGCGCCGAAAGAACGCCCTTGCCCTCGGGTTTGAATTTTGAAACCGATATCATGCCGTCAAGGCACTTTATTTTAATTCCGTTTTTGTCGGCGCTCACTACTTCTCCGAAAGACGCGTTTTCGTATCCGTCTTCCATGCAAAGCGTGCTTCCGTACAGTTTAATTCTCTTTCCGTCGAGTTTCGCTTCGGCGCCCGGGAACGGCGAAAGGCCTCTGATTTTATTATGCACGCAATCAGCGCTCTTTGAAAAGTCGAGAGCGCACTCGCTTTCGGTTATCTTTTCGGCGTAGGTTGCCTTTTCGCCGTCCTGTTTTATCGGAACGACCGTTCCGTCTTTGAGAGCGTGAAGCGTTTTTACGAGAAGTTTTCCGCCGATTTCGGCAAGTTTATCGAAAAGTTCGCCCGTCGTCTCGTTTTCGCCTATTTCCGTCTTTTCCGAAAAAAGTATATCCCCCGTGTCGAGCCCTCTTTCCATAAACATGGTTGTAACGCCCGTCTCCTTCTTTCCGTCGAGCACGGCTCTCTGTATCGGAGAGGCGCCTCTGTATTCTGGAAGCAGCGAGCCGTGAACGTTGATACAGCCGTATTTCGGGTAGTCTATGACGTATCCCGGCAGGATTTTGCCGTACGCCGCGACTACTATACAGTCGGGCTTTATCTCATCGAGAAGCGGTTTTATTGCTCCGTCCTTCAGCGTTTCCGGCTGGCAGACGGGGATATTTTTTTCAAGCGCCCGCTTTTTTACGTCGCTGAAATTCAGTTTCATTCCCCTGCCCGAGCGTGTGTCGGGTTTGGTTACGACGCCCGCGACTTGGAAAAATTCGTCTTCAAGCAGTGCGTCAAGGCACTTTTTCGCAAAGTCGGGGGTCCCCATAAAAAGTATTTTCATTGAGTATTATATTTCTCCTTGCTCTTTATTCAAAATCCTCCGGGTCGAGCATTTTTATAGCGTTGTCGGTGTATAATATTCCGTCTAAGTGCTCGTATTCGTGGCAGAGGCACCTTGCGTAAAGCCCCTCTCCCGTAAATTCAAATTCGTTTCCGTTTCTGTCGGTCGCCTTTACCTTTACCTTCTGCGGTCTCGACGTTACTCCGTACTTTCCCGGCACCGAAAGGCAGCCCTCGACCTCTTCCTGATGACCTTCGGTTTCGACTATTTCGGGATTTATGAATTCCACTATGTCGTCCTTGCCCTCCTCTACCGAGGTGTTTATAATGAAAATTCTGCGCAATATTCCCGTCTGCACCGCCGCAAGTCCAACGCCGTCGGCGTCGATAAGCGTGTCCCTCATATCGTCGAGTAAAGTTATTATCCTCGGCGTGATTTCGGTTACGGGTTTGCTCTTTTTTCTCAGCGTTTCGTTTTCTTCCGTAATGATTTTAAGAATTGCCAAAAGAATTACCTCTTTTACGTTTGATTTTTACAGGTTGGTCGGGTTTACGTCGGCGTAGACCGACACGTTTTTGTTTTTGGGAATATGCGTTTTGATAAGCTCCGACAGCATCTGCCGTATGCGTTTGCCGTTGCGGC
>JAGADB010000030.1 GCA_017613815.1 Clostridia bacterium
CTCCATATGTATTCCGTTTTCCCTCATCTCACGCAATAAAACGTCGAAAACGCTCTCTCCGTCGGAGAAAACCACGTTTTCATTTGAATAAATCACGGCGTTTTCTGGAACTATGCTTTCGTCCGTAATTTTGTCTGCCGCCGTTTCACACGTAACCGAAAGGGAGCATTTGAGACCGCCGCCCGAGCTCTTTTGACAAGCGCAGAAAACACACGCAAAAGCGAGTAAAAAAATGAAAGCAAGCGATTTTACGCGGTTTTTGAAATTCATATAAGCTTTGCCCCTTTCAAAAGTTTAAAGATCACGTCCGCGATTTCCGCACGTTTTATGCTCTCTTTCGGCTCGATTTTGCCGTTTTCCGGCGCAAAAATGCCTGATTTTATGCAAAACGCAACGCCTTCCTTCGCCCAGTCGGAAACCTTGTCCGCATCCTTATATTCCGAAAGCGCGTCGTCCTGAGTATTGCCCGAAAGACCGCATAATTTTGCAGCCCTCTTAATCATCACAAGAGCCTGCTCCCTCGAAATGTAGCTTTCGGGGTCAAACTCGGTATCCGATACGCCGTTTATTATGCCGTAAGAGAAAGCGGTGCAGACGTAAGAATAATACCACGCGGAGGCGCTTACGTCGGAAAATTCGCGCGTCTTTATATATTCAAGTCCGAGCGCACGCACGACTATCGCCGCATACTGCGCTCTCGTCATAAAACTTTCGGGCTCGAAAATGCGGTCGTTCATGCCGTTTATTATGCCCCTGCACGCAAGGGCTTCAATAGAAGCGCGGTATTTGTGCCCCTTTATGTCGTCAAACGTCTTGTTTTGATATTTTACCGAAGGCACGGAAATAATCGATTTTTTAACGTCGCTCATATCGAAAAGAAAGTTTTCTCCGTCTTCAAAACGCTTTGCCGCAACGAGCGCGTAAAAGCACTGCTCGGTCGCCATGAGGTCGGACTTGGTTTCGTGCGCAAAACTGCCGTCGCTCTGCCTGTAAGAGAGAATTACGTCGACTAAATTCTTTCCGTTTTTCGTAAATCTTTCGTCGGTGTAGGGTATGCCGAGCGCCGATAACGCCACAAGTACCTGCGACGCACTTTCGGACGACTGTACGCCGTAAGACTCGTATCCGCCGCTCTCGCGCTGCATTGAGGAAAGAACGCCGAGCGCACGCCCGGTTGCTTCTTTTACGCCTTTGTTTTCGGGATGTTTCGAGAGCGCGGTAAGAACCATTGCCGTAACGTCGGCGTCGGGCGCGTCTTCGTTTTCGGACATCGACCATCCGCCGCCCTTTTTTTCGAGATTTAGAATATAGGAAACGTATTTTTCCTTTATTTCGGCGTTTCCGTAGTTTCCGCCGTCAAGCGCGATAAGCGCCCATACGGCGCCGTTTATGCCCTGAAAGCAGGTCTTTTCGCAGTCGAGCAGGGGAGAGACGAGGTCGTAACCGTAAAAATCCATAGGATTTTTGCCGCACGCCGTAAGCGCAAGCACGACTCTCGAATATTCGGTGTATTTTCTCGAATGAAGCACCCCGTCTTTCGACTTTATATAGTCGAGAGCGTTTTTCAGATACCCGTCAACGTAAGCGCTGTCCGCTTTTCCGCTTCTTACAAGCCCGATAACCGCCCATTCTCCGCCGATTGAAGAAACGCTCGGCGAAGATACGGCGGTTTTGAGATATTCCGCCGTCGCTTCTATGACGTCCGCGCCTATTGCGGCGGCTTTTGCCGCCGCAAGCACGGAAATTGTAAAAATTATTAAGAATAATGATAATTTCTTTTTCATTCAGCTAAGTTTTTGTGCAGACGCGAGAGCATCTGAGCGCTCTGCGCGCGCGTAAGAGCGGTTTTCGGCGAAAGAACCGTTTCGGATAAGCCGTTTATTATTTTGTAACCTACCGCCCACTTCATCGCATTTACTGCGTAGTCCGAAATTTCGCTTTCGTCGGAGTACGCCGAAAGGTCGGTGTTTTGGTATAAAGCCGCAAGATGCACATTCTTTTTGCCTGCATAGCGGTAAAGGATTACCGCCGTCTGCTCGCGCGTTATGGCATTATCTACTCCGAAGGTCTTTTCGTCTATGCCGAGAACGATGCCTTCGCTTGCCGCCCAGCATATCGCCTTTGTGTACCACTCGCCTTCTTTTACGTCTTCAAACGTGATCCGGTAATCTGTTTCGGGCTCTTTTTCCATTCTCCAGAGGACAGTTACGAACATCGCCCTCGTCATATTCGCTTCGGGCTCGAATCCTGCGCCGGTGCCGAGCATGAGGCCGTTTTCGTAGCAGTATTTAACTGCGTCATAATACCACGCGTCTTTCTTTACGTCGCCGTAGGTGTTTTCGTCAAATTCCTTCTTTTCTTCACCGTTTCCGCCGTTTCCGGAGTCGTTGCTGCCGGAATCAACCGGCTTTGTTCCGCCGGAAGACGAGCTTCCCGACGAGGACGAACCGCCCGATGAAGAGCCTCCGGAAGACGAACCGCCGGACGATGAACCGCCTGACGACGAACCGCCGGAATAACTCGTCTTTTCCAAGGTGTAGTCGTCGGTGTAGTGCAGTACTATCGTGTCGCCTGCATAAACCTTCTGCTCGCCCACGCTTACAGACGGGTATCTGCCGTTTACGGTGTACATCCAGCCGGAACGCAGACCGTTGTCGAATTCTTTAAGTCCCTTGACTTCGCTTATGTATTTGTTTGAATAGGTGTATGGAATTCCGCTTAATCCGAGCGCTTTTTCGATTACGTCTATGACGTAGCTTCCTTTTTCAACCGAGATTTTCGTTCTCGGAATCCACGTTTCAAGATTGCTTCCGCTCTTTGTGTGCGTGTCTGAAGAAGAGTTCGGCTTGCCGTGGGCGGTATCTCCGAGAAGTGAGAAATATACCGAAATATTGGAAGACGTGGACGAACTCTGCGTTACGGTAATCGGAACCGATACGGGAAGCACTCCGTCGAGAGAGTCGGGACCGGTGTAGGTTATTACTATCTCGCTGTCCGACGTTTTAAGCTCTCTTTGCGGAGCAAACGAATAATCCGTGGTCTCCTTTTCGTCTCCGTTTTCGTATATTGCCTTTATAACCATGCCGTTTGCGTTGAAGACGTCTCCGCTCGAATAAGAGGTCTTCGCAGGCATTTTTACAACTTCAATTTTATTGACAAGCGGTACATTAACGTTTACGGGAACTTCCGCCGTAACGTCCCGGTACGTAACCGTAACAGCCTTCGTGTCGGCGGTAAGAACGGTCGGGGATACGGTGTAATTGGATACGAACTGTTCTTCTCCGTCTTCGTAAACCGCTTTTATTATAAGACCCGTCTTGTCAAACTTTTCGCCCGCGAAATAGTCGGTTTTGGCGTTTTCCGCGTCGGGAACTATTTCCTTTACTTCCGTGTCGGAAACGTAAACGGGAATTACGACGTCGGGAAGTTTTCCGAAATATCCGAGCTTTGCGTCGGCGTTTAAGTTTGCGCCCTTGCCGGTTTCATAGTTTATAAAGCGGTGGTTTCCGTAAGGATCGCCCCAGCCGCTCGTAAATAATACGCCGCCCGATAAGGTGAAGAATTCGTCGCTGTAATCTGCGGGAATAATCAATTCCGCCGATTGTTCAAATATAACCGAACCCCAGAAATCTTCTTGTGAAAGCACCGAACAAACAGTCTGCGCGCCTTCGCTCGACGCAAAATCATATTGCGCGGTCTCGGAGCCTATAATCTGTCCTTCATAACCCGAAACGTCGGTGTAAAGCGCGGTCGCACTCATGTTGTAAACGCCCGCGAGCTTGTTTGCGGGGTGGTAGAGCTTGTCGAAAACGATATTTAATTTGTCGCCGCGGTAAACCTTTTCACCGCCGTTTACGGTAATTCCGACCTCTTTTGCGGTGATGACCTGGTAGTCTTCCTTGCCGTCTTTTTCGAGTTTTACTATGTTTCTGCCGGTTTTCAGCGGAACCGAAAAACTTCCGTCTTCGTTTTGCTC
>JAGADB010000031.1 GCA_017613815.1 Clostridia bacterium
AAACGTACTCGTATTTCCGTATTCGCCGAAGCACAGCGGCAAAACGAGAAGAATTATGTAAACTATCCATCTTATGAGCGGCTTTTTTGCGGAAATTATATCGGCAAAGCTCGATTTTTTCTTTTCCTCGTAAATATCGATGAATACCGTGCAGGCAATACCCAAAGCCGTAAACGCAAGTTTGATAAGCGGCGTCGTGCTGATGAAATACGACGGGAGCGGAGACGCTTTTAAATTCTTTGCAATCAAAGCGATATAGTTTACCGCCTGCTTTAAGCTATCCGCCCTGAAAAACAGCCATGCGGCGTTTACGACGAGATATGTATAAATCCAGCCGAGAACGCTTCTTTTTGCGCCGTTTTTGCCGTTATCGGCAAAATTCAGCCGCTTTTCTAAAACGAGGAACACGCCGTTAATAAGTCCCCAAATCAAAAACGTGAGGTCGGCGCCGTGCCAGATTCCGCTGACCGCAAAGACGATAAGCATATTCACGGAAGCGCGGAAAGCGCCGCATCTGCTGCCGCCGAGCGGAAAATAAAGATATTTTCTGAACCACGTCGAAAGCGAAATGTGCCAGCGTCTCCAGAATTCCGTTATTGATTTGCTGAGGTAGGGGTGATTGAAGTTTTCAGCCATCTCTATTCCCAGGCACTTTGCGCAGCCGCGCGCCATGAGGGTATATCCGTTGAAATCCCAATATATCTGGAAGCCGTAAAGGAATACCGTAACTATCAAAAACAGCGAAGACGTCTTTTCCGTATTGCCGAAAACCAGATCCACAACGTATCCGCAGGACGCCGAGCAGAAGACCTTATAAAACAGGCCGTGCGCCATATTTTTAAGTCCGTTTCCGTATTCGTCGAAGGTAACTTTTTTAGGATTGTTTATCTGCGGAAGCAGTTGTTCCGCACTGTTGATGGGGCCTGCCGTTATCTGCGGGAAGAAGCTCAAAAACAGGCCGTAGGAAAGAAAATTCCTCTCCGCCTTTATCTTTCCTCTGTAAACGTCGATAAGGTAGCCGACCGCCTGGAACGTAAAGAACGAAATGCCGAGCGGCAGCGATTTTACCGCGGTAAACGTAATTCCCGCAAGGCTTAGCAGCCACGTGAGATACTTATACAGAAACAGCGGCAGGAACGATATTACGAGGAAAAACGCAAAGAGGGGCTTCGATCTGTTTTTCTCGGTAAGCATTCCGGCAAAATACGTGAAAATGCAGAAAAGGACGAGTATCGCAAGGTGCGAAATATCGCCGAACGAGTAAAACAGTATGCCGGAAACAAAAAGCAGCGCGTTTTTGAATTTTACGGGAACAATTCCTATAAAAATCGACAGTATCGCAAAAAGCGCCAAGAAAGAAAATGAATAAAACGTCATATTATCTTATTTTCCTTTCCTTTTTAAGAGCTGCGTTATGGCCTTTATATCGCTCTTGGACGGGATGAGTATCTGAGAAATCTTTTCGTCGGTTCCCGACTTATACATAACCAAAGCGACTATTCCGCAAACCATCTGAGACGCAATAGTTGCAATAGCGGCTCCGTATATGCCGTAATTCGGTATCAGCGTGAAGTTGAGAATAAAATTAATCACAACGCCGCAGAGCAGGTTAATAAAATATCTGCCCGTCTTGCCTTCGGTGATGAAAAGCGGAGAAATAACCTTGAAAATCGACATGAACGGTATGCCGATAAGCAGTATGAGCAGGCTGTCGTAGGCGTTCAAGAATTCCGTTCCGTAAAGGATATAAATTCCGATTTTTCCGAATATCGCGACGAGCACGCATACGAACGCCGTAATAACGATAGACAGTTTTATGCTGAGATTAAACGATTTTCTCGCGTCGACCTTTACCGCCCTCGAAAACAGCACTTCCTTGAAGGAGTCGGGGATAAGCCATATCTGGTCCGCAAAATAAACGCCGACGGAATATACGCCGACGGTGGCGCTGGTCGTGAGCCATTTAAGCATAAAGACGTCCATTTTGTAGTTGACGTTCAAAAGCAGCGACGTTACCATCGGCAGAAAACCGAAGCCGACGAGCTTTGCAAACAGTTTTAAGTCCGCCTTCCACGGCTTCGGGAGCACCTTTTCCTTGAAGAGTATCAGCGCTATCATGAGCGCTTCCTTTGAGAGAAGCGCAATTACCGGAATGATGATGTTCGGGGTTTTTACCAAAAAGAAAACCGCCGCGCAGATAATCAAATTCACAAACGACGTGATGATCTGCGCTATACTCCTGAAAAGCGGGTGCTCCACCATACAAATCATAATAATCTGCGACGACATCATGCTGAAAATCGTAACGAGAATTATCATAAGCGCGGTGAGCGTCTGAGGCGCGAACTGCGGAACAATATACATCACCGACAGTATGCCGGCGCCGAGAAGTATGCAAAGCGCCATCTGCAAGAAGAATACGTCGACGAATTTCTGCTTTGCGTTTTCAAGTCCGTTTTTTACCTGGTTGGGATACGCCTGGTACACGCCGAGGTTGCAGAATATGCTCGAAATCGCGGCAAAGCTCGTGATATACGCGTATTCGCCTTTTAAGGAGTCGCCCATAAAGCGCGTTATGAACGCCGACGCGCCGACCGCGAACACGAGGTTGCATATTTTGCTGATTATATTCAATATGTAATTATTCTTTAATATACGTTTAAGCATCCTGTTCTTCCGTTGCCTTTCCGAGTGCAGAGTAAAGATATTCCAAAGAGTCTTTTTTCCATGCTTCAAGAAGCTCTCCGGGCTTTGAATAATCTATCTCGTCGAAAGACACGTCTGAAACATTGGATTTGTCAACTATTCTGTTTTCAAGCGATATTTTTTTGAGGAAATCCGCCGTCCTGCCGTTCAAGCTGAACTTTGTATCGCTTCTGCTTACCGAATAAAAATTCTTTTTGTAGTTTACGGCAAACGCCGCTCCGTGAAAAGAGTCGGTGAGCACGAATTTCGCGCCCTTTACGAGCGACAGAAACTCGCCTATCGATGCGTGGGACTGTATCAGGCGCGCGTCGGACGCGGTTTCGTAGCATATCGGGATATTTACGATTTTTATTTTCTGCGACGCGATTTTGTCAATGATTTTTTTGTGGGTATCGGAAAAGCCTAAGAAGTAAAGCAGCGCGTAATCGCCCTCGATACCGCATTTTTCCGAAAGGGTGTCCCAAAAATCTCCCGAATGAAGAAGCGTCGGGTCAACGACGGTTTTGCACTCCCTTCCGGTAAGATTTTTTACCGTCTCGCAGGCGGAAGACTCTCTTGCCGAGAGAGAAGCGAATTCTCCTAAATATTTTTTATAATTTTCCCCGTATTCCTTCGGAATTTCCGAAACTCCGATGCTCGGAGCGTAGGCAATTCTGCCCTTTTCCGGCGCAAATCTCAAAAAGAAAAACGGGTTGCACGCGGTATAGTGCGGATTCCATATCTGGTCGCTTCCGCAGACGAAGGCGTCGAAGTTTTTGCATATTTTTTCGACGTCGGAGAGATTGTCGCAATATTCCGTCAAATTGAATTTTTCCGCCGAAAATCTCTTAAACGACTTCTTTTTTGCGTTTTCCGCTTCACTTCTGCGGAAATTTTTCATGAAAAAGTACCGCCTTATTCCGTGCGGCGTCATTACGTTAGTCAATTTTCCGAGATATTTTTTGATTTTGCCGTTTTCCTTTGCCTCTTTCTGCAAATGGTGAGGATAATTTACAATCTGCGCGTCGTATCCGCCTTTTTCTATCGCCTCTTTGAGCGCGTATGCCTGGAGATGCACTCCGTAGTTTATCGCGGTATAAAACGTCGCAATTCCGATTTTTTTCATAAAAACCCCTTAATTATTCGGTATTTTTGTTTATTCGTAGTCGCTCAAAGTCATTTTCTGCTTCTTTTCCCTCGGGGCAAAGCCCTTTGAAAAGGCGTACACCGCATATCCCGAAAGGAGAAATACCACGGTGTTCGGGTTTCCTATCGGCGTATGCGAGTACATCATCGCGACAAAAAATATAATCATGGGTAAAAACGAGAACAGTCTTATCTTATAGCGCTCTCCGCTGCTCAAAATTCTGCGCAGCGAGTGAACGTAGACGAGTATTGCCACGGGAAGTCCCAAAAAGCCGTATTCGGCTATTATCTCAATCCACATATTATGCGCAACCTGCATAATTCCGTAGTTTTTGTAATCGCCTATTCCGAAAAGAATGGTTTTTGGAGTGGAGAATATCGTTTCCAGATATTTCTGCCAAAGAATGTATCTTCCGCCGCCGCTGTCGCTGTCTAACTTATCGACTCTGTTCATCATTTTGTCGAGCAGATCCGCCATGAACGGCACTCTCGTGAACAGAATATATACCGTGATAAGAACTATTACGACGATAATCGTGTTTCTGAGCATATTCTTTCTGCTCCCTATTTCAAACAGCGTCATCCACAAAGCCGCTATGACAATCATGAGCAAAAACGTTCTTGACTGCGTGAGAAAGCCCGTCGTCAAAAGAAGAAGCACCAAAACCGTGCGCAGCGGTCTGTCCTTGTCGGTCTGCGAAATAAGCATAGCCAGATATATTATGCACGTCGCGCTCATTATTCCGAGCGCGTTTACGCCAGACGAGCCGGTTACGGAAAATCTCGACGAAAAGTCTATTCCGTTTACCGCTATCGAGCCAACGACCGTTAAGATTACGCCGCAGGAGAACGAAACTATCATATCGCCGAACGCCGAGCCGTCTTCGTCTTCCTCTTTGAGACTGTCAAACAGTTTTAAAGAAAGGAGTATGATTATCGCGTTCTTTATGGAATCCATAACCGCGTCGGAGTAACGCGTAAACAGCGAATAAATAAGAAACGCGAACAGCACCGGGATGAGCGAGTCTATCTTCTTGTTTTTGGTATTGATGAGGTCCTTTACCACGCGGAAGGTCGCGAAAACGATTATTATCGAGAACGACGATATGTAAAGCACCGTGTTGAACGGTATCCAGAACATAAGTATCTTCGCAAACGTCTTGTCGTCGACGAACACAACCGGCACGATAAGAACAAACAGAGCGTAATACATTACGCCCCCCTGTCTGTTCAGAAGGGACAGCATCAGAAGCGCGGCGGTTGCCACTACCGCAACGAAAAACAATATTTGATTCAAGGAAAACTGCTTATTTTTTACTTGTCCCATTTCTTTTCCCCGTTGAAAATAGATTTATACAGTTCCACAGTAGACTGTGAGTTGCTTCTGTTGTGTGTTTTCTCCGCATGGCTTTTCGCGTTTTCGGAAAACTTCCTTGCAAGTTCTTCGTCGCCGAAAATCTTACATATATCGTAGGCGAGAATGTAATACTCGTCGTACGGATACAGAAATCCGTCGGTTTTGTGAGTCATCATGTCCGGCACTCCCCCGACGAACGACGAAATGCACGGAACGCCCATCATCATCGCTTCTCCCAAAGAGTTGGGAGAGTTGTCTATGCTCGACGACAGAACATAGACGTTCGCCTTTTTCATCTGCTCTATAACGCCTTTTTCGTCAAGCTCTCCGGTAAAGCGCACGCTGTCGGCAAGCTTGTATTTTTTGAGCAGATAGCGCAGGTACTGCTGATACGAAGAGCCTTTTATGAAGTTTTTGAGTTTATTGTTCATATCCAGCGCTTTTCCCGCAATTACGAGCTTTGCGTCGGGATAAAACTTCTTTACGATATCGAGCGCCTTTATTACGTAATGCACGCCCTTTAATGCGGCTCCCGACTGTGTTACGAATACCGTATGTTTTTCGCAGTCCTCGATTTTCCACTCGTTTTCATAAAACGCGGGTCTCAAAAGACGCGGATTATAGCAGTATTGTGCTTTCGGATTGTTTAAGTACGCGCACGCCTTGTCCCACTCGGTTCTGCCGAGGAAATAGCTTGCGCAAGAGAAGATTTCTTTTTCGTTTTTCGTATATTTTTCGTGCTTTTTTGCAAGGCTGTCGGTTCCGTTTCTGCCGACAAAGCCGTAAACCGTCCTGTTTTTCCTGAATCTGTAGGGCACGCCCGCCTTTTCGTGCATGCATATATAGGAAATTATGCCCTGAAGCGACACGACGTAGGTGAATTCGGGGTGGTTTCTGATAAGAGAGAGCGCGTTTGCGTTTTCCGTGCCGTGTATGTGGCAGAAATCCGGCTTTTCGTTTTCCACAATCTCGTCAAAGTACTTGTCCATGCTCTTGTCGTACAAAAACAGATTGTGTTTCTTTCTCGGTACGGCGTAATGCGTGATTTTGCCGTCTTCCGTCTTTATAAGTCTTTTCGCGTTTCTGTCGGCGAAGCATTCGACTATCTCGATTTCTCCGCTTGCCGCAAGAGCCTTCGCTTCCTCGTTCAGCCAGCCGCCGCCGTAGGTTTTGGGTTTTCCGGAAGAGTCAACCGCGCCCGCAAGCGGCTGGTTGCATATCCAAAGCACCTTCATCAAAACACCTCAATTCAAACTTATGGTCAAAGAATTTTATCCAAAATCTTTTTAATGTCGTTCGCGCTTTCCCCGTGTTTTTTTTCGCCGCAGGTCCATGCTTTGAGCGCATATTCGCGCATAATTTTTCCGTTGTCGGCAAAAAGCGCGCGGAGCCTGTTTTCGACGTCTTTTTTATCGGTTATGACGAACGCGCCGTCGTTTTTTATAAAATAGTCCATTGAAGCGACTTTCGCAGGTCCTATCGCGAGTATGCACCTGCCTTTTGCGAGGTAATCGACGATTTTCGTCGAAAACGACTGTCTCACTTCAAGCGAGTATTTGAGACGGAATGACTCGGCGTGAACCAGAATATCCGCGTCGTCCTGTATCGCGGGCACTTCAGACGCGCCCACTGGTCCGTGAAAAACGACGGAAGCTCCTTCAAACGCCTTTTTCATCTTGTTCGTAAGAGATGACGCGGTATAGACGTGGAGTTTTGCGACTTCCTTTTCCGCGTTAATCTTATCAAGCGCCTTTGATATGAGAAAGAGGCTTTCCCATCTGCCGGAGCTTACGTTTCCGGTATAGACGAGTTTGAGGGGCTCGTTAAAGCTCTCCTTTTGCGGAGCATCTCCGTCAAAGTTCCCTTTTTTCTGCAAAAGCAGGCATTCTTTGCCGAATGCCTTTTGGTATTCCTCTTTCTGTATATCGGAAATACAGCAGTTGACGTCGGAAATCTTTACGCTTCTTCTCACCCATTTTCTGAGTATGAATCTGTAAATCCAGTACACCGGCGAAAAATGAAACTGCTTTAAGGTATAGTTATCGTCGGCGTGGAACAGAATTATCTTTGCGTCGGTCAGTTTATGAATGAAGGCGAGCGCCTTGTGCGGATACCAGCACCCGAAAACGGGCATGAAAATCACGTCGGGATTTACGTCGAGGATATATTTTTTCAAATTCCCCTTTTTCCACTTTCCCGTCATCCACAAAAACTCGCGGGCAAACCAGAGTGAATAGAAATTCATCTTTTTTGCCATTGCGTAGACGTTTTCCTCGGTTTTCGCCTCGTTTTCGTCGGTTTTCGTCTCTTCGACGAGCTTTCCGCACGGTTTTTTCTTCAAAACCGCGTCGATAATCTGTTTTTCCGATATCTGAAATATACTTTTGCACGGGTTTCTGCCCGGCTTTTCGGTTCTGAAATAAAGGTTGTGTATTTCGAGGTTTTCGACCTTTGAAAACAGGTTTATGAGTGTGTTTCCCGTATTATTGTCCGAACTGAAAGGCCCTCTCGAAATAACGAGTACTTTTACCATATTTTTACCCCGGTTCAGCCGTTTTCGGCGTTTCTCATCTTTATTACTTTCGCGGGCACGCCTGCGACTATGCTGTTTTCGGGCACGTCTTTGGTTACTACCGCCGACGCGCCGATGACGCTTCCGGAATTTACGGTATTTCCCGCAAGAATGACGGCTTTCGCGCCTATCCAGACGTTATTTTTGATAACGACCTTCTTTGACACTACCGGCTGGTCCTTTATGGGAAGGCTTTCGTCTTCGTACGAATGAGTCGTCGTCATTACCGTTACTCCGTGCGCGATAGATACGTCGTCTCCAATGTCGAGTCCGCCGTCTTTACCGTTTCCGCATTCGATATAGCACATCGGCTGGATGCTGACGTTGTTTCCTACGCACAAGTTCTGCGGATTCAAGAGGAACACGCCCTCAAACACCGAGACGTTGTCGCCGCAGGATTTCGCTATCGATTTAAGAAGCGCATATCTTATTCCGAGCCCGATTTTTCCCCTTGAATTTCTGTGCTTTGCAAGGAGTTTTATCCTCTTTTTCAGGGGAAAAAGCTTATAATACGCGGTAAACAAAGAGATTATCTTTTTATATTTTGAAAAGACCTCTCTGCCGCGCGGTTTTTTCGAAACGTTTTCTTCCATAAGCAATACTCTTACAAATTGTTCTTATACCACTCGATAGCGGCCTCTATTCCGCGTTTGAAGCTCCATTCGGGGTCGTATCCGAGCAGTCTTTTCGCCTTTGATATGTCGGCGTTCGAGTGCTTTATGTCGCCCTTTCTGTCGGGACCGAAATTCGGCTCCTTATCAACGCCGAGCGCCTTTGTAAGTCCGTAGTATATGTCTATCAAGTACTCTCTTCCGCCGTAGGCGATGTTGAACGCTTCTCCGAACGCTTCTTCGGGCGCAAGGCATGCCTTGAGGTTTGCTTCGATTACGTTTTCGATATAAGTGAAGTCTCTGCTCTGCTTGCCGTCGCCGTTTATCGTCGGGGTTTCGCCCTTCATGAGCTGCATTATGAATTTCGGTATTACGGCCGCGTACGCTCCGTTGGGGTCCTGCCTGCGTCCGAAGACGTTGAAATATCGCAGACCCACCGTCGGGAGTCCGTAATGCTTTGTGTACTGCTTTGCCCAAAGCTCGTCAGCCATTTTGGTGAGCGCGTACGGGCTTAGAAGATTGCCCTCTCTGCCTTCCGTTTTGGGAAGATTCGGCTCGTCGCCGTAAACCGACGAGGAAGACGCGTAAACGAAGGTCTTTACGCCGTTCTGTCTCGACGCTTCCATCATGTTTACGGTGCCCAAGATGTTGTTATTGCAGTAAAACACC
>JAGADB010000032.1 GCA_017613815.1 Clostridia bacterium
CGCGCCTTTGCGATAATATCGGAAAAGGGGAGCTTGCGGAAGATTACCGCACAAAAGCGGAGACGTTGAGGGATAATATTGAAAAGCACGCGTTTGACGAGTCGGGCGGCTATTATATGCGCGCGTGGTACGACGACGGAACGCCGATAGGAAGCTCCGACTGCGACGAGTGCAGAATAGACCTTATCTCCCAGGCGTTTGCGTATTTCTCCGACTGCGGAAGCGAAAAGAGAATAGTTTCGGCGCTGAATAAGGCATACGAAACCCTTTATGACGGGGAACTGAAAATATTCAGACTTTTTGCGCCGCCGTTTGAGAAAACCGTGAAAAATCCGGGATATATCAAGGGCTACGTGCCGGGAATAAGGGAAAACGGCGGACAGTACACCCATGCGGCAATATGGGGCTGCATGGCGCTTATGGAAGCGGGGAAGAGGTACGGAAACGAAGATTTCGTAAAAAAGGGCGCAAAAGCGCTTATAAATCTTTTGCCTAACGTCAAAAGCAAGGACGAAAAATCACAGAAGCGGTACAGAAGCGAGCCGTACGCGACCTCAGCCGACGTCTATACAAATCCCGATTTTGCGGGGCTCGGCGGCTGGAGCTGGTACACCGGCTCCGCCGGCTGGCTGTGGAACGCGGTTTTGAGAAGCTTTTTCGGAATCACGCTTTGCAATGTTTCAAAAAGCGGAGAAGCAAAAATAATCATTTCAAAAAACGCGCTTTCGGTATTAAGGGAATACCTGCCGTTACGCCTTGAATTCGTCTTTGACGGGCTTTCGGCAAAATATGCGCTGAATTTTCTTCCGGGAGATGCGGAAAAGGAGTTTGAAGAAACGGAAATTCCGATAGAAAGCGGAGCGAAAGAAATAGACGTATACTGTTAAAAAGGCATTTTATGCCTTTTTTTCATAAAGATATTTTTGCAAATAACTATTTACATTTGCCAAAAAATGTAGTATACTATAAAATACTGTAATTTTGATTTTTTTAAGAAAGGCATCAATATGACAAGAACGGAAATATCAAAAGGAGTACACTTAAATTATATAGAATCGAAAAAATTAAAGACGAATTATCTTTCGGTCTCGTTCGTGCTTCCGCTTGAAAGCGAGCTCAATCACCTGACGGCGCTTGTGCCGAAGGTGCTTCTGCGCGGCAGCGTAAAATATCCGGATATGACAAAAATATCCGAAAAGCTTGAATATCTCTACGGCTCGTCGCTTGCCCCCGTTTACGTAAAGTGCGCGCAGTCCCTTATTGTCGGCTTTGCCATAGATTTCATCAAAGACGAATATATAAACGACGGAACCGACTTGCTGAAAGAGGCAACGGACCTGCTTCATGAGATAATATTCAAACCCCTTGTTTCAGACGGTAAATTTTCCGACGAATACGTCGAAGGCGAGAAAACCGACCTCATAAACGCGATAAAATCGCTCATAAACAATAAAGCCGCGTACGCAAAGGAAAAGTGCACCGAGATTATGTTCAAGGGACACCCATACGGCTCAAGCGAGATAGGAACGGTTGAGGAGGCAAAGCTTGCGACCTCAAAGCAGGTGTACGACAGATACCAGAAAATCATAAAGTCGTACCCCGTCGAAATATCGTTCTGCGGCGAATGCGATTTTGACAAATTGACTGAAATATTCAAAAATATAATTCCCGCAAGCGACGCGAGAAGGGAAGATTTCCCGACGAGAGAATTCCTCTCCGAAAGCGCCGACGAGATAACGGAAGTAACCGAAAGCATGCCCGTCGCGCAGGGAAAACTCGTAATGGGCTTCCGCATGGACGGAATAAACGTCTCTTCGGAAGAGGACGCGGCGTTCCGCGTATTCAACGAGCTTTTCGGCTCGTCTCCGTCAAGCAAGCTCTTTATGAACGTCAGGGAAGCGATGAGCCTGTGCTATTACTGCAAATCCATTCCCGATATGTTTATGAGCGTTATGTTCATAACGAGCGGAATCGAAAACGAAAACCGCGACAAGGCGGTGGACGCTATTTTGATGCAGCTTGAAAACGTGAAAAACGGGGACTTCGACGTTCCCGAAATAGAAGACGCAAAACGCGGACTCATAAACGCATACAAAGAGATGGACGATAACTCCGCGGCGCTGTGCAACTGGTATTTGTCGAGGGTAATCGTAAACAAATCTGACACGCCCGAAAGTGCGGTTGAAAGAATAAAAGCCGTTACGAAGGAAGAGATAGTAAACGTTTCCCGCAGGGTATCATTAGACACGGTGTTCTTTATAAAGGGCACGGGAACAAACGGCGGAGGCGAAGAATAATATGAATTTTGAACTCAGAGAAAACAAAGCGATAAAAGAAAAGTATTATTATAAAAAGCACCCGAACGGACTCGATATTTACGTTATTCCCAAAAAGATGTCGACCGCTTATGCGCTTTTTGCGACGAAATTCGGCTCGATTGACAGCGTTTTTTCGGTAAACGGAAAAACCGTCCGCGTACCCGACGGAACGGCGCATTTTCTCGAACATAAGATGTTCGAAAACGAGGACGGAACCGACACTTTCGCAAGATATGCAAAGACCGGTGCAAGCGCCAACGCCTATACGACGTTCGAGCGCACCTGCTACCTCTTTTCCGCAACCGATAAGGTGTACGAGTCGCTCGAAATACTCCTCGATTTCGTAACCCATCCTTACTATACCAAGGAAACTGTTAACAAGGAGCAGGGAATAATCGGCCAGGAAATAAGAATGTACGACGACAACCCGTCGTGGCAGCTCTATTTCGGAATGCTTACCGCGCTTTATACGAACAATCCCGTGAGAATAGATACCGCGGGCACAACAGAGACGATAGCGGAAATCACGCCCGAAATACTGTACGATACCTATAAGGCGTTTTACAATCCGTCGAACATGGCGCTCTGCATCTGCGGCGACGTTGAATGCGAAAAAGTCGGGGAAGTGTGCGATAAAGTGCTTCGAAAAGCGGAAATTCCGGAAGTAAAGAGAATTTACCCCGAAGAACCGCGCGGAAGATATAAGGAATTCGTCTCAAAACGCCTTGAAGTCGCGCTTCCCATGTTCGCAGTCGGCATAAAGGACAACGACGTGCCGAAAGCGGGCGAAGAACTTGCCAAAAAGAAGATAAAATACGAACTTCTTTTGGAAATGATGTTCGGAAAGAGCAGCAAATTCCTAAATAAGTACTATAACGACGGATTAATCGACTCTTCGTTTTCGAGTGAATACGAGGCGTCCGAATTGTTCGCCCACTGCCTCATTTCGGGAGCGTCGAACGAACCCGAAAAGGTGTACGGGCTTATAAAAGCGGAGATAGCCGAATATAAGAAGAACGGACTTGACAGAAACGTCTTTGAACGGCTTAAACGCGCAAAATACGCCGATTCTTTAAGGGTGTTCAACTCGACGGAGGACATAGCGAACGACTTTCTGATATGCGTTTTCTCGGATTTCGATATGCTGAAATATCCCGAGACTATTGAAAAAGTAACCTTTGAGGAGACGGAAGAATTTCTCAAAAGCGAATTTGACGAAAACGATTTCGTTTTGTCGACGGTATATCCCATGGAAAATAAGGCAGACTGACGTAAAAAAGAGGTAATTGTATGAATTATATAGGTTTTCCGAATATAGGAATTCAGCCCTTCAAGATAAATAACACCGCCTTTTCGCTCGGCGCTCTTCAGGTAAGGTGGTACGGCGTGATAATTGTCGTCGGAATGATTTTGGGCTGTTTGTACGCATATTACAGAATGAGAAGCGTCGGAATCAAGCTCGACGACATACTCGATATAATTATAATTTGCATACCGTCCGGCATCATCGGAGCAAGGGCGTTTTACGTGCTCACAACACTTAACGAAATAGAATATAAATCGTTTTACGACGTGATAGCCATTTGGGAGGGCGGTCTTGCGATATACGGAAGCGTTATCGCGGGACTTATCGCCATGATAATCGTCTGCCGCGTGAAAAAAATCAGCGTGCTGCAGATGCTCGACTGCGCGTCTCCCGCCGTTATGATAGGTC
>JAGADB010000033.1 GCA_017613815.1 Clostridia bacterium
CAACGCCGAGATTTACGTGCTTGAAATAACGTATGCTGTCTTCGCTTACCATATTCGCGTTGAGGTCGGGGTAGTTGAGAATAGTTCTCGATACCGCGTAAAGCACGATGTCGCCGAGAGTTATGCCCGCAAGGTCGCCTTCCGACGCCTTGAGCTTCTTTCTGTAAGCGAGGATTTCCGTCGCGTCAAACGTGCTGTTGTGCGTAAGCTGAGCCATGGTTGCAAGGGACGCGTGCATGGACCTGCTTATCGCGCGGCGGATGTTCGAAAGTTTCACGTCTTCGAATTCCGCGTCGGGAGCCGCTTCCTTTGCAGGTGCGCTTACGGGCGCGCTTTCGGGCGCCTTTGCGGAAACCTGAGGATTGTTCATGAGCTCTCTTACGTCGCGCTCGATAATTCTGCCGTTGGGGCCTGTGGGAAGTGCGTTTTCGGCGTCGACTCCCGCGCGTTCCGCGAGCTTTCTCGCTCTCGGGGAAACCGCCGTCTTTTCGGACGTTCCCTTCGTTACTTCGGGAGAAGCCGCAGCCGCAGGCGCTTCAACAGGCGCTTCTTTCGCCTTTTCGGGCGCCTTTTCCTCGCTTTGCGCTTTTCCGGGGCGCAGAGCCGAGCAGTCGTCGCCGGGATTTCCTACCGCGCACACGTTTACGAGGCAGGGCACTTCGTCGCCGTCGTTGTAGAAAATTTCAAGCAGCGTTCCCTCTTCCGTGGACTCGCACTCGAAACTTGCCTTATCCGTTTCGTAGCTGAACAGAATATCGCCGACTTTTACCTGGTCTCCTACCTTTTTCTCCCAGGTTCCGATAATACAACTTTCAACCGTGATACCCGCTTTGGGCATAATAACCGCTTTTGCCAATCAGGACACTCCTTTTCTTTTTGTTTATTTTAACATTTTTTAACATTAACAATTATATTATATCATAATTTAACATTTTGTCAATTATTTCCGGCAAAAAATTTTCCCATCACAAATAATTTACAGAACCGTTACACCTGCTTCTTTTGCGGCGGAAATAAATTCTTCGGGCATGGCGCCGTCGGTTACGATGAAATCGGCGTCGGATATGTCCGCAAACGTATACGGCATAAGGCGTTCCAGCTTTTCGGCGCTGCACATCATTACCTTTACCCTCGCCTTATTGATAACAAGCTTTTTTATGAGCATATCCGCTTCCGTACCACAGGTAAAGCCGGTGTTTTCGGTATAGCCCGAAACGCCGACAAACGCGACGTCGATGTTGATTTTTTCAAGCATCTCTATCGTGTTCTGTCCCGAAACCGCCATATTTCTGCGGTTCATCGCGCCGCAGCACACCGTTACAGTCGGGTTATGGAGTCTGCACAGTTCAAGCGCAATTCCCGGGCTCGTCGTGATGACGTTCAAGTTTATGTCCGGCAGATTTTTCGCAAGCAGAAGATTTGAGGTCCCCGCGTCGAAAAATACCGACGTGTACGGCTGAATAAGCGTTACCGCCTTCTTCACCATAGACATCTTGCCGGGCGTGTTCTCCTCCATGCGCACCTGGAAATCGACGTCGTCTTTATAGCGCAGGTATTTTACCATTCCGTGATGCTTCGTGAGCACGCCCTGCTCTTCGAGCGCGCTTAAATCGCGGTGAATCGTCATAAGGGAAACTTCGGGGAAAAGCTCGTGCACTTCTTTTATCGTCGCAACGCTCTTACCCTCGAGATATTCCTTTATTTTATCCTGTCTTATAAGATTCATTTCAAGCCCCCGTGTAAAATTTTTTAACTTTTATAACATTTTAACACAGATTTTAACATTTGTCAACACACTTACTTGACATTTTTTTGAAAATCATATAGTATAATGTTGTGGAAAGGGTGAAAATATGATAAACGAACTTCGTTTTTATATAGGAAACGGCTTTGACCCTTACGAAAACCTCGCTGTCGAGAGGTTTTTGTTTGAAAACGCAGCGGAAGACTGCTTAACGCTCTACCTATGGCAGAACGCAAAGACCGTCGTTATCGGCAGAAACCAGAATCCCTGGACGGAGTGCAGGTGCGCGCTTTTAGAAGAAGAGGGCGGAAAGCTTGCACGCCGCATGTCGGGCGGCGGCGCCGTTTTTCACGACAAAGGAAATCTCAATTTCACGTTTCTTTGCGCAGAAAGCAACTTCAACGTTCCCCGCCAGATGAGCGTGATAAAGAGGGCGTGCGCCCTTGCCGGCATCGAAACCGAGCTTTCGGGCAGGAACGACATTCTCGCGCAAGGCAGAAAGTTTTCGGGAAACGCCTTCTATCACTCGCAAAACAGAGCGTACCATCACGGAACAATTCTCATAAGTGCCGATTTTGAACTCATGCAGCGCTATCTCACGCCGCCAAAGGCGAAGCTCGAAGCAAAGGGCGTTAAATCCGTGCGCTCGCGCGTTATAAATCTTTCGGAGCTATCTGAAAACCTCACCTGCGAGAGCATGAAAAAGTACATGGTCTCCGCTTTTGAGGAAGTTTACGGCTTGAAGGCGCAGAAAGTGGAAATCTCCGACGCGGAAAGAATAAAAAACCTCGCAAACGAATACGGAAGCTGGGATTTCTTGTACGGAAAAACCGTTCCCTTTACCGTTTCGTGCGAAGAAAAGTTCGCCTGGGGCTACGTTCAGCTGCTTTTGCAGGTCGAAAACGGATTTATTAAGTCCGCGCGCCTCTACACCGACGCCATGGACGCCGACGTCTCCGAAACCGCCGAAAACGCGCTCCTTGACCGCCGCCTCGAAGAAAATGAGGTGCAAAATGCGCTGAAAGCATCGCTTTCAGCACCTTTTGCCGACGATATCTTCAATTTAATTAAAAATCAAGCAATTTGATTTTTCGTGTTACTTTCTCTCATTTACTTTCTCTCACGAGAGAGAAAGTAAAACAAAGAGAGCGGAATTTTTTATAGTTTTGTCGGTGATGTTTTGAGCAAACATAGAGAATATTTGATGTCGACTTCAAAAGGAAAACGGTTTTTCGTACTTTTTCTCACGCGAGAAAAGTACCAAAAGAGCGCAAGTTTTCTTAATAAGAAACCTCGGTAAAGAAAACGCCGAAAAACTCGGCGCTTTTTTAGCGAAAACCGAAATTCACATTGAAAATGCCGCGCCGGGATGTTTTGCGG
>JAGADB010000004.1 GCA_017613815.1 Clostridia bacterium
AGCAAAAACGCATGGAAAAAGCCCCGATTTGTCCGCAAAAGTCATTAATTTTCATAGGGCGGAATATAAATCAAATGACAGGAAACGTTCGGGGGTGGAAAAATGACTTTGACTGACAGAAAGGAAAGCATAGACGAGAGAACCGAGAGGGTTGCCGAGTATATAAAAGACGAGCGCGCAACGGTCAGAAATGCGGCAAAAAAGTTCGGACTCAGCAAATCCACGGTTCATAAGGATATGGTAACGAGGCTTGAAAAAATAGACGCGCACCTTTACGGAAAAGTGAGGGAGATACTCGATATAAATAAAGCGGAAAGACATTTGAGGGGCGGATACGCGACGCAGAGGAAGTTTCGGAGCACAAAGAAAAAGGACGCGTGATTAATCTCAAAAAGCGCGAAAAATTGCTGATATTCGGTTGACTTTTGTCGTGTTTGATAGTATAATTTATTCAGACATCACAGAAAGGTACTACCGATGAAGAGCAAAAACGTCGACATGATCAACGGTCCGTTGATGAAAAAAATGATTTTCTATACCATTCCCGTAATTCTTACGGGACTTTTGCAGCTGCTTTACAACGCCGCGGACCTCGTCGTAATAGGACAGTTCTCCGACGAAAAGGCGTTTGCCGCCGTCGGCGCGACGCCGTCGCTCAACGCCATGTTCGTAACCTTTTTCATCGGACTTTCGATAGGCGGCTGTATCTGCGTCGGACAGTATTACGGCGCAAGAGACGCCAAAAACGTAACGGAAGCCGTGCATACCGGCATTCTGATCTCGATAATTTTCGGCGTCGCCGTAAGCGCCCTCGGAATTCTTTTCGTGGAAGACCTGCTTCGCGCAATGGGCACGCACGAGGATATAATAGGACTCGCCGCGCTCTATCTTAAAATCGTAATGGCGTTTTTCCCGTTCACGCTTTTCTATAATTTCGCGGCGGGCATACTCAAAGCCGCGGGCGATACAAAAAGACCGTTCTATATACTCGTGTTTTCGGGATTTGTAAACGTCTGCTTAAACCTCGTTTTCGTGCTGGTATTCCATATGACCGTCGAGGGCGTTGCACTCGCAACGGGCATCGGCTCGGTTATTAACGCCGTGCTCGGCGGAATACTCCTTTTCAAGACCGACGATATGATAAAGGTGTCGCTTAAAAACTTAAAAATCTCAAAAGACAAAATGAAGATGAATTTTGCAAACGGCATACCGCTCGGCGTGCAGAGCTTAGTGTTCTCCGCGTCAAACGTGCTTATCCAGGCGTCGGTCAACTCTTTCGGCAGTATCGCCGTCGTCGCGGGAAACTCCGCCGCTTCAAATATCGAGGGCTTCGTCTATACCGCGATGAACTCGACCGCTAATACCGCGCTTAACTTCACCGCGCAGAACTACGGCGCAAAAAAGTTTGACCGCATAAGTCAGATTCTCGGTTACGGCACGGCGCTCGTGCTCGCCGTGTGGGTTCTCGTCGGCGGATCTGCGGTGATTTTCGGAAAACAGTTTCTGCAGATTTATCAGCCGCATAATCCCGAAGCGGTAAAATTCGGACTTATACGAAACTCCATAATCGGCTCGACTTATTTTCTCTGCGGCGTAATGGATACGGTAAGCTACGTGTTCAAGGGTGCCGGAAAGACGTTTATCTCAATGCTTATCGCCGTCTTCTCCATCGTCGGAATAAGAGTGGCATGGATTTTGACGGTGTTCCAAAAATACCATACGCTTCAAATGCTCTATATCTCCTGGCCCATAACCTGGATCGGAGCGATAATTGCATTTTACATTTTGTATATAGTGCAGAGACGCACTTATATAAAAATGCAGCATAGAGGATAATAAAAAACCACCCGTTATGCGGGTGGTTTTTTATTTAAACCGTTTCGTTTTTCTGCAATTCCTCTATTATTTTCGAGGCTATGGCTTCCCTCTCTTTTGCCGACCCTGCTTCCCGAATAGGTTTTGTCAGAATATGGATTTGTTCTCTTGACATGTTCCTGTCCCAACAGATTCCTAACAGCTTTGTAACGTTCTTAGCTATCTTTATCTCTTTATGCGGCATAGTTTCCACCCCGTTTTTTAAAAAACGTCTTGACAACAATTAATATTTTTGCTATTCTGTTTACGGAAGAACCTTTTATAAGGGGAGCCGGATTTTCGGCGATACCCTGCCTCGTTTGAGGACTGGTTCTTCTTTTTTTATTTTTAAATATTCAGATACTCCGGGCTGAAAATTTATTCACCGCCGTCATAAACTCCGCGTCGTCCTTTGACTGTTTTAAAATTTCCAGCAGGTCATCCAACATCGTTGTTTTGTCCTTTGCCTGCTGTATCAGGGCCATTGCTTGTTGCTTCGTTTCGTTGAATTTCATTTTTTCATCTAATAAATCGAGAAATATTTTTTGCTTTTTCTCTTCGTTTATCTTCTGAAATTCTTCAAGTTTGCTTTCCGGAACGCGCATTACCGTTCCGTCAGCCGCCTCAACATAATAAATCTCTTCTCTCATTACAATCCCCGCTTTCTTTTTTATTCTTCCTCGTCGTCCCTCGGATATTTCGATGAGATTTCCGAGGACGCTTTCAACAGTTCGGCCGGCTTTGCGTTCGGATGGTCCCTGCAATACTCGAACATCTCCATTACCGGCTCATCGTCCCACAATTCGAATATCATTTTCAGAGTTTCCGATTTTTTGCAACCGACTGCCGCCAAATACCTTGTCAACAATCTTCGGTTGCTTAACTCCGTGTTTTCCATTTATTACCTCGCTAAAAAGCTCTATTTTTTTGAAAAAAAT
>JAGADB010000034.1 GCA_017613815.1 Clostridia bacterium
TAAACGGCGTTATCGTGCCTATTGATACGGAGCTCCAGACGGGACAGATATGCGAAGTAGTAACGTCGTCTTCGTCAAAGGGACCGAGCAGAGACTGGCTTAAAATCGTAAAGACGAGTGAAGCAAAGAACAAGATAAGACAGTATTTCAAGAAGGAAAAGCGCGATGAAAACATAGTCGAAGGCAGGAACGACGTCGACCGCGAATTCAAGCGCTTTGCCAAAACATACGACGAAAATCTCAAAAACGAAGCGGTTGAGAACGTTGCGAAGCGCGCGGGATTTACGGAAGTTGACGACTTCTACAACAATATCGGCTACGGCGGACTTTCGCTTTCAAGATATATAGCAAGACTCAAAGACGAATACGACAGGCTGTTTGCCGAAAGAGAGAGCAAGAACGCCGACCCGACGGAAGCAATCGTTACGACCGATAAAGACCCGCTTTCCGAAATCAAGAGGGAAAAGAAGAACGCAAGCGACGCAACGCAGAGCGTAATCGTCGACAGTATAGACAACTGTCAGGTAAGATTTGCAAAGTGCTGCAATCCGCTTCCCGGCGACAATATAATCGGTTACGTTACGAGAGGGTTCGGCGTTTCGGTACATAAGTACGACTGTCCGAACGCCCTTGCAGGCTTGAAAAAGCCTGAGGAAAGGGACAGATGGATTACAGTCAGATGGTCGAGAGTATCTCTTGAGCAGGGCGAAAACACGACGGGTACGTTTGAGACTTTAATAAAAATTTACGCGACCAACTCTTTGAGCATTTACGCGGACATTTCGTCCGTGTTTGCGGATTTGCGCGTTCCCGTACATACCATGAACTCAAAAGAGACGTCCGACGGCGATATAATCATAAGCCTTACCGTTTCCTGCAAAAACGCGTCTCACGTAAATCTCATAGTCGAAAGACTCAAAAAAATCAAAGACGTAATTGACGTTACAAGAGGATTTTCATAATTCGAAAGGTATAATAAAGTATGGTTGCACTTGTACAGCGCGTAACGCGCGCGAGCGTAAAAGTTGATAATGAAATTGTTTCGGAAATAAAGAACGGTTTTCTCGTGCTTCTCGGCGTATATGAAAATGACGGTGAAAAGGAGTGCGGAATTCTCGCAAAAAAGACCGCGAATCTGCGCATTTTTTCGGATGAAAACGGAAAAATGAACATTTCTCCCGCAAACCTTCTCGAAAAGGGAGAAAAATGCGAAATTCTCGTCGTTTCGCAGTTTACGCTGTGCGCGGAGTGCAAGGGACAGAACAGACCTTCGTTCATTTCGGCGGCAAACCCCGAAAAAGCAAACGAACTGTATGAAAAATACGTTTCCTTACTCAAAGAAACGTACGGAATAGATACGTATAAAGGGGTTTTCGGCGCCGATATGAAGGTTGAACTCCTAAACGACGGACCGGTAACGATAATTCTGGATACGGATAAGCTATGATAATACGTTTTGAAGACAAAACCGGTTCGGTCAATATAAATTATCTGCAGTCGCTCGTCCTCATGTATCTGCCGTGCGAAAAATTTGCGTATGCAAGCGGGGACGATAAGGAATTCTCCGTTTTTGCGGATTATGATGAGAATAAGGGAGAATATACCGTTAAGGCGTCATTGAAATGCAATAATAAGACAAGCGAAAAAACACTTTGCCAAAAGAAAGACGAAAACAATTCCTCGCAGGGCAAAAACCTCGTCGGAAAGGCGTTTCTGGAATGTGCAAAGGAGATTTTCGGTTATCTGCCTCAATGGGGGATAATGACGGGGATAAGACCTGCAAAAGTCGCCGTAAATTACCTTGATGACCATACCGAAAAGGAAACGCTGAAATTTCTCGAAAAAGAGTACCTCGTTTCTCCGAAAAGGGCTGAAATGTGCGTCGCGACTGCCGTAAACGAAAGAAAACTCGTGAAATTTTCACAAGATAAGTCTGCAAGCGTTTATGTTTCCGTTCCTTTTTGTCCGTCAAAGTGCAGATATTGCTCTTTCGTCTCGTCCGCGACAAAAAAACTTATTTCGCTTATTCCGGAATATCTCGAAAAACTGTATAAGGATATTGAAAAAATAGCGGAGTTTTCGCAAAAAAACGGAATAAAAATCGAAACCGTTTACATAGGCGGCGGAACGCCTGCAATACTTGATGAAAGGCAGATTTCAAAGCTTCTCTATACTATAAATAACAGTTTTGATTCCGATAATTTCAAGGAATTCACATTTGAAGCGGGACGGCCGGACTGCACGACGAAGGATAAATTTAAGGTTATTAAAGACGCGCACGTATCAAGACTCAGTATAAATACGCAGACAACCAACGACGAAATATTATGCTCCGTTGGAAGAAAGCATACGTATGCGGACTACCTCAGATGTATGGATGAAGCAAAAAACGCGGGATTTGACAATATCAACACCGACCTTATTGCGGGACTTCCGGGGGAAAGCGAAAGAAGCTTCAAAAAGAGCGTTGACGACATAATCGGTGTTGCGCCTGGCGGAATTACCGTTCATACCTTTGCGCTTAAAAAATCCTCGGCTTTCAAGACCGAGGACGCTGAAAAAATCGACGCGAATTCAAAAATTGCCGCGAGAATGATAAATTATTCCTCAAAAGCACTGATAAATAACGGTTATCAGCCGTATTATATGTATAAGCAGAAAAATACCGTCGGCAACCTCGACAACACGGGATATTCAAAACCGGGTTTCGAGTGCCTTTATAACATCTATATGATGGGGGAATACCACACGGTGTTCTCGGCGGGCGCGGACGGCTCCACAAAATTCGTATCACACGACAGAAACACGATAAAAAGGTCGTTTTCTCCGAAATATCCTTATGAGTATCTCGACTCGTCGAAATATGCGGGCTTTGACGAAAAGGGCGCGTACGAATTCTACGAAAAATATTATTAATTCAGGGTGATGATTTTGGCAAAACATAAAAGTCAGACGTTTGTATTCGGAGCAATAATATTGTTGTTTTCAAATATAATGGTAAAAGTAATCGGAGCGGTGTTCAAAATTCCGCTTACCAATACCATAGGCGTAAAGGGTATGGCGTATTTCAACGCCGCTTACAGCATTTACGTTACTTTTTATATGCTCTCGACCGCGGGAATACCCGTCGCCATTTCAAGAATGATTGCCGCAAGCAAAACCGTCGGAAACGTAAAAGAAGTAAAAAAGATATTCAAAATATCCTATTGGCTCTTCTTTACCGTCGGTCTTGCGGGAACAATCGTAATGATGGCTTTTTCGAGATTTTTTGCCGATTTTTCGAAAATTCCCGAATCGTATCTCGCAATGATTGCGATAGCGCCAACGCTGTTCTTCATCTGTCTTTCTTCTGCATACCGCGGATATTTTCAGGGCTTGCAGAATATGGTGCCCTCGGCGGTATCGCAGGTAATCGAAGCGGCGGGCAAACTCGGAATAGGACTTTTTGCCGCATGGTTTTTCTACGTTAAAAAGGGATATTCCCTCGACGTAGTCGCCGCATACGTTATCGCCGGCGTAACTATCGGCGTTTTCGCCGCCACTGTTTACATCTATATTGTAAAACTGATGTATAATTCCTCGGCGGATTATAAGAAAATGGCGAAGGATTCCGAAAATATGACGGTGCGCGACACAAAGGATCTGCTCAAAGAGCTTGTGTTCACGGCGCTGCCTATTGCTCTTGCTTCGTCGATTATGGGACTTACTAACACAGTTGACACGCTCATTATGGCTCGCCAGCTCATAAAGACGGGTATCACCGAGGAAGCGGCCACAAGCTTTTACGGCGCTTATACGTCTATTGTAATTCCTCTTTTCAATATGACGCCTACCTTTATTTATCCGTTTGCGATAAGCGTTATACCCGCTCTGTCGTCCTCTATTGCCGCGGGAAAGAAAGAGGACTGCGTAAAGCAGATGGAATCAGCCTTCAGAATGGCGGCGATTATCGCCGTGCCGTGCGCTATCGGTATGGGAACGATGTCTAAATATATAATCGCTTTTCTTTACAACAAAGAAGCCATAGAAACGGGGCGCGGCATTACGAATTCCGTAGACCTTGCGGCTCCCGGACTTTCGGTTGTTGCAAGCGCAATATTTTTCCTCGGAATTATTTCTATTACAAATTCCATTCTCCAGGCATACAGATATGAAAAGCAGACGATTATATCGACGTCTGCCGGCATAATAATGAAGATTATCTGCACGTATTTTCTCACGCTCATACCCGATATAGGAATTCTCGGCTCGGCAATCGGAACGGCGGCGGGCTATTTTACGATAATGTCGTTCAACGTATTTTTCGTTATAAAATACACGCATTACGTTCCGGGAATTAGAAGGATATTCTTAAAGCCGCTTTTGGCGGGAATAGCGTGCGGAGCGGCAGCCTTGGTATTTTCAAATTTCATTTCCGGATACCTTTCGGTAAGGATTACAACCCTCGTTTCAATAGCGGTTGCGGGTTTTGTTTATATAGTCGTTCTCCTTTTGTCCAAGGGCGTAAACAGGGAAGATATTCTCATGCTGCCTAAGGGAGAAAAGGTCTGCAAGGTAATGGATAAATTCAATTTGCTCGAAAAAAGCGCATAGGTCGGTGAAAAATATGGATATGAAAGAAAGAATAGAGATTTTCAAAAACAAAGAAAAATACTGCGTTGACGACGTAAGGGAGCTCGTTGAAATCCTCAGGTCCGACGACGGATGCGCGTGGGACAAGGAACAGACCAATAAGAGCATAAGAAACGCGATAATCGAGGAAACTTACGAATTTATCGAGGGACTTGACAACGACGACAAGGAACTTATGAAAGAGGAACTCGGGGACGTGTTCTTTCAGGTGTTTTTCCATGCGAGAATGCTTGAAGAGGACGGATTTTTCAACGTTGACGACGTGGCTGACGGAATATGCAAAAAAATGGTTTTGAGACACCCGCACGTTTTCGGAGACGTTACCGTGAAAAATTCCGCCGAAGTGCTTAACAACTGGGACATAATAAAGAAAGGCGAAAAGCACCGCGACAGCGCAAAAAAGGAGCTTGAAAGCGTAAGTATGACGCTTCCGTCTCTTATAAGAGCCCAAAAACTCCTTTCCAAATACAAAAAAGAGGGCGGATACGTCGAAAAAGACAAGAATATTCTTTTTGACAATATAGAAAAAGCCCTTGAAAACGCAAAGGAAAACCTTGACGAAAAGACGCTCGGAGAACTGCTTTTCAAAATCGCAAATTTGTCTTACGCCGCCGATATAAACTCCGAAGAAGCGCTTTATCACTTCAATAACGGGTTTGTAAGCGAAAAGAGCGCCGAGCTTTCGAAAAAGTAAGGATAAAAAAATGAGACTTGACAAATATCTTAAAATCACAAGAATTATAAAGAGAAGAACCACCGCGAACAACGCCTGCGACGCCGAACACGTAACCGTAAACGGCAGACGCGCAAAGGCGTCGTATGAAGTCAAGGTCGGAGACGTAATTGAAATAGAATTCGGCGAGAAAAAGATTAGATTTCAGGTAACCGACGTAAAGGAAACCGTCAAAAAGGAATCGGCTGCCGAATTGTATAAGGTATTAGAATAAATTTTGCCTTTTTCTCATATGCTTTACCGGAAAGGCGGGACGCATATGACGGAAAACACATACGGAAATTTCACGGTTATAAACAGAAAGAGCATTGATATATCGGGCGTTGAGTCGCTTGACAGCTTTGACGAATACTCGATAAACCTTTCGGTTAAGGACAGCGTTCTCACTGTCGAAGGAGAAAATTTAAGCATCACCACGCTTGATCTTGAAAGAGGAAAGGTGCTTGCCGAAGGAAAAATCAACGGAATATATTATTCCGACTCAAAAGCGCCGTCGGGAAACGGAATGTTTTCAAAGATTTTCGGTAAAAACCGTTAAAAATGGATATCCTTTTCGGCAGAGACCAGCTTCCCGTTATTTTGTCGTTTTTCGCGTGCGGTATGATAAGCGGAATAATATCCGATTTTTTGTGCATAAAACGCCGTTATTTCAAGGAAAACCGCATAATAATCTTTATTGACGATTTTCTTTTTATGATTATAAACGCCGTAATCGTTATCTTTAACGCATATTCCTTCAACGACGGCAATATGAAATGGTACGAGATACCGGTGATGTTTTTCGGGTTTGTAATTTATAAGAAAACTTTTTCGCGTTTATTTATAAAAGCGGTATGCTTTATAACCGGCTTAATAATAAAACTTGTAAAAATGATTTTCGTACCGCTGAAAATCATATATGAATTTGTATTGCGGAAAACAGAAAGAATTCAGCTGTCCGCATATACGTCAAAAAAACGAAGAAGTATTATAAAAGCGGGACTGTAAAGGACGGGAGGACTTATGAAAACGTCAAATGGATTTTTAAAGATATTAAAATACGTTATCATCACCGTTATCATATTGTTTCTCCTGTTTATCGCAATAAAACAGCAGATAGAGTTAAATTCGATCAATAAGGAAAATGCCGCTCTTGAAGAACAACTTGATAAACTCACTTACGAGAACGATAAAAAGGAAAACGACCTCGAAACGCCGAGCGAAGAGATGATGGAGAAATATGCGCAGGATGCAGGCTGGAAAGACCCCGACGCGCGATATTTCATAAACGATTTCAACGGATAAGGACAAAAAAGATGAGAAAAATAAGTACGGAAACAATAAAGGAAACTGTTGAAAAGCTCTTGACGGACGCAAATTACGAGCTTCCGGAGAGCGTTAAAAATTCGATAGAACAAGCGCGCGATAAGGAGCAGAACGCGCTCGCAAAGTCTGTTCTCGGAAAACTCTCCGAAAACCTCGATGCCGCTGAAAAAATAAACGTTCCCATATGCCAGGATACCGGAATGGCACTTGTGTTTATCGAGATAGGACAAGACGTTTTGCTTGAAGGAGAGTCTCTTGAAGACGCCGTAAACAAGGGCGTTAAAAACGCATATATAAACGGCTTTCTTCGCAAATCCGTCGTATCCGACCCGCTTTTCGGAAGAAAGAACACCGACGACAACACGCCGTCAATTCTTTACACCAAAATCGTAAAAGGGGACAGGGTAAAGATTTCCGTTATGCCGAAGGGCTTCGGAAGCGAAAATATGAGCGCCCTTAAAATGTTCACTCCGTCGGCGACAAAGGAAAAAATCGAAGATTTTATCGTTGAAACCATAAAAAACGCGGGCGGAAACCCGTGTCCGCCGGTTATTGTTGGCGTCGGAATCGGAGGAGACTTCGAATATTGCGCGTTTCTTGCAAAAAAAGCGCTTTTGCGCGATATCGATACAAGAAATCCGGACGAAAACTACGCAAAAATGGAAGAAGAACTTTTACGTAAGATAAATAACTTAGGCATAGGCCCACAGGGCTTCGGCGGAGATACAACTGCTCTCGGCGTCAATA
>JAGADB010000035.1 GCA_017613815.1 Clostridia bacterium
CTTGTAGCATATTCCTTCTTCTCCGAGGGGAAGAAACGCAAGCTTTGTCATCTCAAACCTTTTGTCCGCGCCCACGTCGGTTTTTTCCTTGAAAGGGGAGACGTAGGCAGGCATTATTATGAGCAAATCCACTCCCGACGCGTAGTAGAAATCTCTTGCTATTAAAGTGTGTCCTATGTGAGGCGGGTTGAACGAGCCGCCGAAAAGTCCTATTTTCATCTTGTCAAAACTTGATTTTTCTCTTGTCCTTGTCTTTTGCCTGACGGTAAAAGACGATTTTTCTGCCTATTATCTGAACGCTCTGACAGCCTGCCTTTTCGCAAATTTCGGAAGCGAGCTCCTTTGCCGTAACCGAGGCGTTTTCGAGAATGCTTATCTTTATGAGCTCCCGTGCGTTCAGCGCGTCGTCTATCTGCTTTATGAAGTTGTCCGAAAGCCCGTCTTTTCCGAATTGAAAAATGGCTTCTTCGGTGTTTGCAAGCGAGCGCAGGTATGCGCGCTCCTTTGAAGTCAAATTCTGTGCCGACATGTTTTAATCCTTTCTTTATTTTCAGACGTTAAAAATGTCAATAAGTTCCTTTTTCATAAGGTCAACCGCGTTTTTTCTGTGGCTTACCGAGTTCTTCTCCTCTTCGCTCATCTCCGCAAAGGTTTTTTCAAGCGGCGGGTAGTAGAATACCGGGTCGTATCCGAAGCCGTCGTAACCCCTTTCGGAGAAGGTTATGAAACCCCTGCACTCGCCGTGAACCGTAATCTTTCTGCCGTCGGGAAGTACCAGCGCGAGCACGCATACAAACTTTGCGGCGCGCTTTTCTTCGGGAACACCTTTTAGTTCATACAGCAGCTTTTTTACGTTGTCCCTGTCGGTCGCGTTTTCACTTCCGACCGACGCATACCTCGCCGAATAAATGCCCGGCGCGCCCGAAAGAAAATCGACGCATAAGCCGGAATCGTCGGCAAGAGAGGGATTTCCGTATAAATTGCATACGGTCTGCGCCTTAATCAGCGCGTTTTCTTCAAAAGTCGAGCCGTTTTCCTCGATTTCTCCCGAAAAACCCGTGTCCGAAAGACTTTTGAGCTTTATGCGGTCGAGTTTAAGCATTTCTCCGAGCTCTTTTACCTTGTGCGCGTTTTTGGTCGCCGCGATTATTTCGATTGTTTCGTTTTTTTCCATTTTTCCGTCCTTATTGTTCGTCAAACAATGCTTTTATAAACGTCTTTGCGCAAAACGGCTGTAAGTCGTCCATCTGCTCTCCCACGCCTATGAATTTTACGGGAATTCCGAGTTCGGATTTTATCGAAATGATGATTCCGCCTTTTGCGGTGCCGTCGAGTTTCGTCAATATTATTCCCGTGATTTCTGTTTTTCCGGTAAATTCCTTCGCCTGATTAACAGCGTTCTGACCGGTTACAGCGTCAAGCACGAGAAGGGTTTCCTTTGAAGCGTCGGGAAGCTCCCTTTCGAGAACGCGCATCATTTTGGCAAGCTCGTCCATAAGATTTTTCTTGACGTGGAGCCTGCCGGCGGTGTCGACTATAAGAACGTCGGTTTTGCGGCTTTTAACGTAGTTTGCCGCGTCGAAAACGACCGACGCGGGGTCGGAGCCTTCCGTGTGCTTTATAATCGGAACTCCCACGCGCTCCGCCCAGATTTCAAGCTGGTCTGCGGCGGCGGCTCTGAAGGTGTCCGCCGCGGCGAGCGCCACGGTTTTGCCTTCGCTTTTAAGCATATATGCAAGCTTTGCGATGGAAGTCGTCTTTCCCACGCCGTTTACGCCGATAACGAATATGACCGACGGACTTGTCGAAAGATTTAATGACTCGTCTTCTCCGATAACCTCTTCGAGTATCGCGAAAAGCTCGGCTTTCGCTTCTTCCGGCTCGCTTATTTTCTTTTCCTTTAAGTTCGTTCTCAGCTTTTCAATTATCTTTTCGGCGCCGCCTATTCCGACGTCGGATGCGATAAGGATTTCCTCAAGCTCATCGAGCATTTCCTCGTCAGCCTTAGAAAAGCTTTTGAAAACGCCGTTTATCTGACCGATAACCGAGTCCTTCGTCTTTTTAAGCCCCTGTTTCAGCCTTTCAAAAAATCCCATTTTTTACTCCTTGATTAAAGTTTGACTCCCGTCTTCTTTTCGACGTCGTCGAGGTTGACCTTCAAGAACGTCGAAACGCCTTTTTCCTGCATGGTAACGCCGTACATGGTGTCGGAGATTTCCATGGTGCCCCTGCGGTGGGTGATGATGATGAACTGCGTGTCCGAATTCTTTTTTAAGTAAGCGGCGAAACGGTTTACGTTTATGTCGTCGAGCGCCGCTTCAATCTCGTCGAAAATGTAGAAGGGCGCGGGATTGACCTTGAGAATTGCAAAATACAGCGCAATAGCGGTAAACGCCTGCTCTCCGCCGGACAGAAGCGATATGTTCTTTACCGTCTTTCCGGGCGGCTGAATGTTTATCTCAATGCCCGATTCAAGCATATTTTCGGGGTCCGAAATCACGATGTCCGCGTTTCCGCCTCCGAAAAGTTCCGAAAAAACTTCCTTGAAGCTTGCGTTTATCTTTACAATCGCCTCCGAGAACATCTTCTTCATGTCGTTTTCCAAACGGCGTATGATGTTTTCAAGCGACTTTTTCGCGCCCTGCAGGTCTGTTATCTGACTCTGCATAAAGTCGTAACGCTTTTTTGTTTCGGCATATTCCTCCACCGCGTTTACGTTTATGTTTCCGAGGGCTTTTATCTTCGACCTTATCGAAGAAAGCTCCCTTTCGGAAGATTTTTCGGGCGGCGGGAAATTGAGTGCCAGCGCCTCCGAGAAGGAGAGGGAATATTCCTCAAATAACTTTGAAGTGAGGACGTCGTACTCGCTTCTCGCTTTTTCGAGCTTCGATTCGAGCTTGGTCATAATCTCAAAGAAAACTTCCTTGTCGCGAATGAGGTCCTTCTGGCTTTCGCGCTTGACCGTCGACTGCGCTTCGAGGGAAGACGCCTCTTCTATGTAGTCGTTCAACGCCTTCTTCTTTTCCTCGACCGAGAGCTTTATCTTTTCCGTCTCTTTTTCGTTGTTTTCAATGTCAAAAGCAATGCCCGAAAGACGTGCGTCTATTTCCTCAAGCTCTTTTTTGAGGGAAGCGATGCGCTCCTCGTTCTGCTCTTTTCTCTTGCTTGCGGTCTTTATCTCGGCGCTCGCGTTTTCGGCGTCTTTCCTTGCCGAAACGAGATTTATCTGTATTTCCGACTTGTTTTCCGCCGCTTTCCGGAGCTTTAAGTATAATTCGTCGGCCTCTCCGTCAAGCTTTTTCTTTTCCTCCTCGAGAGAGGCAAGGAAAGCTTCGGATTTCTGCCTTTGCTCCTTTATTTCGGCAAGGTGCTCCTTGATTTTGTTTTCTTCCGATTCAAGCAGACGCTCCTTCATATTTTTGAGCCGCGCAGAACACGTCTCTATGTGCCCGTTCTGTAAATCTATGTCGCTTTCGCACTTGTAGAACGACGCGTCGGCGTTTAAAAGGTCGTTTTTGAGACTTTCGATGTATTCCTCCGACGAGGAAACGTCGGAAGCGTTTTCCGCAATCTTTTCGTTCAACGCCTTTGCGTCCTTTAAGGTTTTTGCTATTAATTTTTCGAGATTTGCGATGTCGGAGCTCCTCGAAAGAATACCCGTCTTGGACGGCGAACCGCCCGTGTACGAGCCGCCCGCGTTTATGACCTGGCCGTCGAGGGTTACGATTTTGTATTTGTAAGAGAATTTTCCCGCCGTCTTTGAGGCGTTGTCTATGTTGTCGCAGATAATAGTGCGTCCGAGCAGATATTCCACGATTTTTCCGTATTTTTCGTCATATCCTATAACCGAGCTTGCTATGCCGCAAAAGCCGAAAG
>JAGADB010000036.1 GCA_017613815.1 Clostridia bacterium
CCAGTACGTAACCGAGCCGGATACGGTAACCGACGACATAAAGATACTGCCGGCGGGGCATTACGTTTTATTGAAGCAGGGCGAAAAAGTAAAGCCGAAACCGTATATAGACATATCCTTCAAGCCGGATAAGAGCATCTCGTTCGACGAAAAGGAAAAACGGCTCAGAAAAGCCGTGGAGAACAGTATTGAAGCGCATATGCTCAGCGACGTGCCGGTCGGCTCGTTTCTGTCGAGCGGAATAGATTCGGCGGTAATCACCGCGGTCGCTTCAAAGATCTGCCCCGGAATAAAGGCGTTCACCGTCGCGTTCGGGGTTAAGGACTATTCGGAAATAGATAACGCGTCTGAGATCGCAAAACATATCGACGTAGAACATATTAAGCTCGAAGCGGGACTCGACGAGTTTTTCAGGGCGTACGATAAGGTAATTTACCACCTCGATTCACCGATGGCGGACCCGTCGGTCGTCGCGATTTATTTGATATGCGAGGAAGCCGCAAGACACGTAAAGGTCGTGCTTTCGGGCGAGGGCTCCGACGAATTTTTCGCAGGCTATAAGGTTTACCGCACCGCGCTTTCAGCCGATAAGATATTTAAACTCCCGACGCCGCTCAAAGCGCCGTTAAAACTGCTTGCAAAGACGCTTCCCGAAAGCGTGAAGGGCAAACACCTGCTTGCCAGGGGCACGACTCCGGTCGAGGAACGGTTTGTAGGAAACTCCTTTATTTTCGACGAAACCGAAAAGGCAAAATACTATAAAAAGACCGACCCGAACGTAAAATTCACCGATAGAACGAAGGATATCTACGAAAACGTAAAGGGCATGTCGACGCTTACCAAAATGCAGTACTGCGATATGAATACCTGGCTTAAGAGCGATATTCTGGTAAAGGGCGACAGACTTTCCATGGCGCACTCGCTCGAAGCGAGAGTCCCGTACCTCGATAAAGAGGTGTTCGAGGCGGCGCGCATACTGTGCGACGACGATAAACTGAGAAACGGCACGACGAAATATATTTTGAGACACGCCTTCCGCGATATCGTGAACGAGGAGACGGTAATGCGCCCGAAGCTCGGCTATCCCGTGCCGATAAGGGTATGGCTCAAAGACGAACTGTACGACTGGGCGCTCGGCATAATAAAATCGCCGTACGCCGACGAGTATATAGATAAAGAGCAGGCGGTAAAACTGCTCGAAGCGCACAGAAAAGGCGAGGGCGACTATTATAAACAGCTCTGGACGATACTCACGTTCATAAGCTGGTACAGAATATACGTCGGAGAAGCCGATAACACAAGAAAGATGATACTTGACGGAAGACTGTAAGAAGACTGTAAACGGATTTCGGAAACGGAGAGAGGAATGCAAAGTAAAGCGTGCGCTGTAATATGCGAATATAATCCCTTTCATAACGGCCATAAGTATCAGCTGGAGTATATAAAAAAGAACTTCGGACTCCCGTGCGTCGGCATAATGAGCGGAGATTTTGTTCAGAGAGGGGAAATAGCCTTTGCGGATAAGTACGCAAGGGCAAAAAAAGCGGCAGAACACGGAGCCGACGTAGTACTTGAACTGCCGTTCCCGTTTTGCTGTATGACGGCGGAGAAATTCGCCGAAAAAGGCGTTGAAATCGCCGAAAAAAGCGGCATGTGCTCCCACCTTGCCTTCGGCTCGGAGAGCGGCGATTTGGAAAGCATTAAAAAGACCGCGGAACTGCTCCTTGACGGAAAATTCATAAGAGAACTCGAAAAATCGAGAAAGGAAAACCCCAATATCAGCTTCGCTTCTCTGCGAAGCGAAAAAATCGCGGAAAAACTCGGAGAAAAATATGCGGTTATACTCGAAAACCCTAACGATATCCTCGCAGTCGAGTACGTAAAAGCAATAATAAAGACGAACAGCAAACTTGTTCCGATTGCGGTGGAAAGAACCGCCGCACACGGCGCAGATACGGCCGCATGCGGCATATTTGCGTCGTCGTCTTATATAAGACGGAGTTTTTACGAAAAAACCGACGGCGTAAATAAGTATATTCCGTATAAAATCACCGATTTCGGCATAGAAAATATCGTAAGCAAGGAAAAATGTAACAGATTCTGGAAAAACGTTCATCTCGCCCTCATGCGCGAGACTCCGGAACGCCTGAAAGATATATGCGAACTTTCGGGAGGCCTTGAATACGCGCTCGTAAACGCCGCAAAGGACAGTAAAACCATCGACGAAACGGTGGAAAAACTGAAGAGTAAAACGCTCACCAACGCAAAGATAAGACGCATGATGCTCTTTGCGTTTTTCGGAGTAACCGAGGAAAAAGCAAGGGAAAACGTAAGATATACGGGCGTTCTTGCAATGTCGGAAAGCGAAAGCGCCGCGGAACTTATGAGAATCGCGCGTAAGGAAAAACAGATAGTTATAGCGCAAAGGGTGAGTGCCGTGAGAAAAGATAAAAAGGCGTACGAACAGTATCAATTCTGCGAAAACGCCGGAAAATTGCTGAAACTCTGTTAAAAAGAGGGGCGTGTATGCAGTACTATAATAAACTTTTCAAAAGAACGCTCGGCAGGGCGAAAAGAGACGACGATCGTGCCGTGTGCTTAAATCAGCTCGTCAGACTCTGCTGCGAGAGGGCGTCGGTAAAATACAGAAAAGACGTGGTTTTCAGGGATTTCGGCATGCCGCTCTACGTCAAGGGCGACATAGACGGAATAATAGATAAAATCACTTCCGAAATCGAAAAATACGTTTACGTGCAAGAACTGCATATAACCCTCGAGAGACAGAAAAAGAATGAGTACGCAAGTATGTTTGCGCTTGACGGCGACGGGAATATCCTCTCCGAAACGGAGTTCGAACTGTATCTCGGCATCCCTGCGACGGTAGTCAGCGACGCCGACGAAGATGAACTTGTAAAAAAGATTGACGAAGCGCTCGGTATTGCGGTTGATTGACAAAAAAGAGAACTTATAGTATAATATATATAATATATCTACTATATATTGGGAAAGGATGGTTCCGATGAGAATAATGGGAATAGACCCCGGGCTTGCGACTGTCGGCTACGGAATCATCGACTATTATAAAAACGAGTTCAAGACCTTCGACTACGGCGCTGTGCTGACGGCGGCGGGCAAAAAGACGGAACTCAGACTTGAAGAGATTTACGAGAATATCGAGGAGCTCATAAAGACGTCGAATCCCGACGCGGTGTCGATAGAAAAACTGTATTTCAACACTAACGAAAAAACGGCGGTAAACGTGTGCCAAGCAAGGGGAGTCATACTTCTTGCCGCGACGAGAAATAAAATCCCCGTGTTCGAATATACGCCCTTGCAGATAAAGCAGGCGGTAACGGGATACGGAAGAGCCGAAAAAAAGCAGATAATCTATATGGTAACCAAGATACTTAACTTGAAAAAAGAGCCTACGCCCGACGATACGGCGGACGCGCTCGCAATGGCAATCTGCCACGCATACTGCTCTGACTCCATGCTTTTTGAAATGAAAGAGCGGTCGTGAATGAGGGGGTAAAGAAATGAAACTGATCATGGCGATAATGCATAACGACGATACGCAGGACACAATTGCCGAGCTCAATAAATGCGGCTATCATTCGACAAAGGTTGCGTCGACCGGAGGCTTTCTGTCGTCGGGCAATACGACGCTTATTATAGGCGTCGAGGACGAAAAGGCAAGCGACGTAATAAGAATCATATCCGAAAACGGCAAAGTGCGCTCGCAGTACGTTCCCACCAATATCTACCCGTCGCTCGAAGTCGGCGGAACGATAAAGGTTCAGACGGGCGGAGCGACGATATTCGTAATCAATATAGAGCAGTTCATACAGGTATAAAAATATGGCAAACGAACTGAAAAACGCACACGCGTTTCTCATTTTGGGAAGATCGCTCGCAAGGGCGGACGAATACGCATATAAGCTCGCGTCGGAGATGCTCTGCACGGATGAAGACGAAAAAATAAGACCGTGCGGCTTCTGCCCGTCCTGCATAATGGCAAAAAATAAGACGCATCCCGATATAAACGTTTTCGGACGGGGAAAGACGAGCGTCGACGACGTAAGGGAAATGATAAGAGAGGCGTATCTTGCGCCGAACGTCGGCGACAAAAAGGTTTTCATACTGGAAGGCGCCGATAAATTCAACGAACATGCGCAGAACGCCATGCTCAAAATACTCGAAGAGCCGCCGAAAGGCGTGTATTTCGTGCTGACGGCGGCAAATAAAAACGCAATTCTTCCTACCGTTCTGTCGAGGACCTTTACCGTTTATCCGGACGAAAAAGAGATAATAACCCCCGCGGCAGACGGAGAAGACGGCGAGATAATAAGACAGTATACCGAAGCGTATTCCGACGCGGAAAACGAGGAATTTCCGACCGAAACGGTCCTTGCGGCATATAAACTCGCCCTTGATTTTTTTGACGGAAAACAGAAGGAAGCAATATTGTATTTTCCGAAAAAAAGAGAGGAAGCGGCGGTATATTTCCGCGTGTTTATGCTCTTTTCGAGGAACGTTTTCGTGTATAAAATCACAAACGGAGAAATTCCGAAAAACGCAAATCTCGACTTCAAGAAAATCTGCACGAAAATATCGGCAAGAAAAGCCGCAAAATACTATGAAATTTTTGAAAACGCATAAATGAACAACTACGAATACTCAAACGTAAACGCGCTTTACGCATATCTTTAGGAAAAGATATGAAAAAGCTATTTGAAAGGATAAAAGACGGGAATGAGTAATAAGCAGAAAAATCAAAAAAACGAAAATATGCAGGGCGACGGCTCCATAACCACCAAAAAGGGCTTTTTTCAGTCTTTCCGGGGAAAAAAGAATAAAAGCGCCGAAAACGCGCGCGATAATTCTTCTCAAAAGAACGAAAAAAAGAATTTTAAGAACGAAAACCCGAAAAACAATAAAGACGGCGGCGCAAATACGGCAGTAAATCACGACGCGCCCGATAACCGCCGTAAGAATAAAAACCGCAGCCGCCGCGGACACCATAATAAAGCCGTTAACGTAAATAACGCGGGCGGAAATGTAAACGGCGTTCAGAATAATTCAAGACAGCCCGAACTTCCGCAGGACAATAACCGCAATAACGGCAAAAAGAATAAAAACCATAATAATAACGGCAAAAAGCAGGAAAACAGAAAGCCTCAGGAAATGAAGGGGCTCTCGCCGCTTTCAAGGGATATGAAACTGTTTTCGGGCATAAGCAAGAGCGATATCGAAAGCTTCAGCGCTTCAAAAGCGGTCTCCGAGCCGACGCTCGAGGAAAAGTATAAAGACGCTTTGCCGCTCGCGGAACAAATCGCACTTGAAGAGGAAAAGAGAAAGAGAAAGCCGAAACCCGCGATAAAACGGGAAGAAACGGCTATTGATAACGAAAACAAAGACGGAACGAAAAACACGTACGAAATAATAGGCGTGCGCTTTCGCGAAGCGGGCAAAATATACTATTTCGACCCCAAGGGCAACGACGTGCCGTTCGGCACGCCGGTAATAGTCGAGACGGCGCGCGGCAGCGAATACGGCTATACCGCGATATCCAACAGGATAGTTCCCGCCGAAAACGTCGTGCTTCCGCTTAAAGAGATAAAGAGAATAGCAACCCCCGCCGACACCGAAAAGTACCTTGCGAATAAGGCGCTCGAAAAGGAGACGGCAAAGATATTCAACGAAAAGGTAAAGGCGCTGGGACTTAATATGGACCTCGTCTTTGTGGAATATACGTTTGACAACGCAAAACTGCTGTTCTATTTCACGTCCGAGACGAGAGTCGATTTCAGAGAGCTCGGAAAGGAGCTTGCCATGGTGTTCAGGACGAGAATTGAACTACGCCAGATAGGCGTAAGGGACGAAGCCAAAATCATAGGCGGCCTCGGCGCCTGCGGAAGAACCGTCTGCTGCAATACCTTCCTCGGAGACTTTGCGCAGGTTTCGATAAAGATGGCAAAGGACCAGGGACTTTCCCTTAATTCCGCAAAAATATCGGGTACCTGCGGCAAACTTATGTGCTGTCTGCGTTACGAGAATAAAATATACGAGGAAGAACTGTCGCATACCCCGAAGGTGGGCGCGATAGTCGAGACGGCCGACGGCAGGGGCACGGTAAAGGAAGTAAGCGTGCTGAAAGGCAAGGTAAGGGTGCTGCTCGACAGCGCTCCCGACGCGCCTTTGAAGGAATATAACAGAGAAGACGTAATAACCGTCGGCTTCAATAAGAAAGCCGCGGAGGAAGAGAATATCGAAGAACTCCGCAGCCTTGAAGACTACGAGGAATAACCTTTTATGACGGGCATTCTTAACGTTTACAAACCGCAGGGAATGACCTCTCACGCGGTCGTGTCGAGAATAAGAAAATTTTATAACGTTCATCGCGTCGGACACTCGGGAACGCTCGACCCCATGGCGTGCGGAGTGCTGCCCGTGCTTTTGGGAAGCGCGACGAGCGTTCAGGAAATCATAACGGGGCACGATAAAAAATACAGAGCCGGGATACTTTTCGGAAAGACGACGGACACCGGGGACGTAACGGGAAACACGCTGTCTGAAAGCACATTGAACTTCTCCGAAAAGGAGCTTGACGAAATTCTCTTGAAATTCACGGGCGAAATCGAACAGGTGCCGCCCATGTATTCCGCCATCAAGAAAGACGGCGTAAAACTGTATAAACTCGCAAGACGCGGCATCGAAGTCGAAAGGGAAGCAAGAAAGGTTAATATTTATTCGATTGAGCGTAAAACGCCGCTTTTTGATAATAAATGCGAAATCGAGGTTTCGTGCTCAAAGGGAACGTATATAAGAACGCTCGCCGGGGACGTGGGAAACGCGCTCGGCTGCGGCGCATGCCTTTATAGCCTTGAAAGAACGCAGTGCGGAAGATATAAGGCGGAAGACGCGGTAAAACTTGAATATCTGGAGGAACTTTACGTAAAAAACGACGTAAAATCCCTCGAAAACCTGCTCGAAAGCCCCGAAAACCTGTTTTTGGATAAAAGCGCCGTAAAACTTGAGGCGTTTTACGAAAGACTCGCCTTCAACGGCGCGGAAATATATATAAAAAAGGCGGGAATACCCGAAAAACTGTTTGAAAAAGACAGACTCTGCAGAATTTACAACGAAAAAAACCGCTTTCTTGCGGTGGGGGAATTACTTGATTTTCCCGACGGCAAGGCGGTTAAAATAAAATACAGACTGATGTGAAAAGAAAGGAAGAAAAAGCAATGGTAAAAGAAACAATGGAATTCTTGAAGAATTTTGATCCGGAAGTTGCAAAGTCGATAGAACTTGAGTTTGAAAGACAGTCAAGAAATATCGAACTCATCGCAAGCGAGAATATCGTGTCGGAAGCGGTTCTTGCGGCGGCGGGGACGGTGCTTACGAATAAATATGCCGAAGGATATCCGTCGAAACGCTATTACGGCGGATGCGAATACGTCGATATAACCGAGGAAATCGCAAGAAAACGCGCCTGCGAGCTTTTCGGAGCCGAGCACGCAAACGTGCAGCCGCACTCCGGCGCAAACGCGAATTTTGCGGTGTATAACGCCTTCTGTAAGCCGGGCGACACCGTAATGGGAATGAGCCTTGCACACGGAGGACATCTGACGCACGGAAGCCCCGTCAACGTGTCGGGAATGTATTTCAATATCGTTTCTTACGGCGTAAACGACGACGGATTTATTGATTACGATAAAATGGAGAGCCTTGCGAAAGAGACAAAGCCGAAAATGATAATCGCCGGCGCAAGCGCATATCCGAGAATAATAGATTTTGAAAGATTTGCAAACGTTGCAAAACAGGTCGGCGCAATATTTATGGTTGATATGGCGCATATCGCGGGACTCGTCGCGGCAGGCTTCCACCCCAACCCCGTGCCGTACGCCGACGTCGTAACGACAACGACGCATAAGACCTTAAGGGGCCCCAGAGGCGGCATGATACTCTGTAAAGAGGAGTACGCAAAACAGATAGACAAAGCGATATTCCCGGGCACGCAGGGCGGTCCGCTCATGCATATAATTGCCGCAAAGGCGGTTGCACTCGGAGAGGCATTGAAACCCGAATTCAAAGAATATATTTCTCAGGTCGTTAAAAACTCAAAGGCGTTTGCAAACGCACTTATAAATAACGGCTTTGATATCGTGTCGGGCGGCACCGATAACCACCTCGCGCTCATCGATTTGAGAAGCAATAATATAACGGGCAAGGAATTTGAAAAGCGCCTGGACAGCGTTCGTATAACCGTAAATAAAAACGCAATCCCCAACGACCCCGAAACGCCGTTCGTAACGAGCGGAATAAGGGTAGGCACGCCCGCGACGACGTCGAGAGGCTTTAAAGAAGAGGACTACGAAAAAATAGCGGCTCTTATGAAGCTTACCGTAACGGATATCGAGACAAAGGCGGACTATATAAGGGACGAAGTGGGTAAACTCTGCGAAAAGCACCCCGTTTACAGATGATATGAGGATAATACTTGCGTCAAAATCTCCGAGAAGAAAAGAGATACTTGAAAAACTCGGACTGAATTTTGAAATATCGGTTTCCGACGCAAACGAGGACGTCGGTGAAATGCCGCCCGAAAGGGCGGTTGAGGAAATCTCGAAAAGAAAGGCGGAAGCCGTGCTTGAAAAGGGCGGAAAGGAAGACGCGCTGATTATCGCCGCCGATACCGTTGTAAGCATTGACGGAAAGACGCTCGGAAAGCCGAAAGACGAAAAAGAAGCGAAAGAGATGTTAAAAACTCTTTCGGGAAACACGCATACCGTTTTTACGGGCTTTGCGGTCTGCTTCGGCGGTAAAATGCGAACGGGACACGAGGCGACAAAGGTGAAGTTCAAGGTACTTTCCGACCAAGAGATTGAAAACTACGTAAATTCGGGAGAACCGATGGATAAGGCGGGCGCCTACGGCATACAGGGAAAGGCGATAGTGTTTGTAGAGAGCATAAACGGCGACTTTTTCAACGTAGTGGGACTGCCGGTTTTCAAAATATATGAAACTGTAAAGAATGAATTCGGTATAGATCTTTTATATGCGGGAGGAGAAGAAAATGTATAAGAATTACAAGAAAAACTACGCTTACAACGAGGTATCGTCATTCGACGATTTCAAACAGGTCCTCGAGGACTCGATAAAAATATGCGAGGGAAGACCGGCGTTCAAATATAAAAAGGGACAGGAAATCGTAAGCGTAAGCTACGAGGAGTTCTATAACGACACGAAGGCGCTCGGAAGCGCGCTTGCAAAGCTCGGAAGCGCGGATAAGCACGTCGCGGTAGTGGGCCCCAACAGCTATAAGTGGCTCACCGTGTTTCTGACGATGTTGAACGCCGAAGGCGTGTTCGTTCCGATAGATAAGGAGCTTCCTTTCGAGGAGATAATGAGACTCGTCAACGACAGCGACGCCGAAATGTTCTTCTTTGCGGAATTTTATGCCGAAAACGTTGAGAAAAATAAGGAAAATATGCCGAAAGTAAAGAAATTCGTAAACCTCGACGCAAAGGAGGATAACGAAAGCGGAACGCTTTCGTACGATAAACTCATGGAAGAGGGAAAAGCGCTTATAGAAAGCGGCTATACCGGATATACCGATATGAAGCCGATGTACGAGGAACTCAAAATGCTCGTATATACGTCGGGAACGACGGGACAGCCCAAAGGCGTAATGCTGTCCCTTAAAAACATAGTAAACTGCGTGTACCACGGACTGCGTGTCTCCACCGTTTACGACGTGTGCCTGTCGGTGCTCCCGTACCACCATACGTACGAATCGGTCTGCGGCATACTCGTGTCGCTTAAAAAGGCGGCGACGATATGCATAAACGAAAACCTGAGAACCGTTGCCGCAAACTTAAAACTTTATAAGCCGAAATATATCATGCTCGTGCCGCTGTTTCTGGAATCTTTCTATAAAAAAATCTGGGCGAACGCCGAGGATACCGGCAAAGCGGGAACGCTTAAAAAGATGATTGCCGTCAGCAACGCGCTGCTTAAAACGGGCGTGGATATGAGGCCGGTGTTCTTCAAAAAGATAAGAGAAGTGTTCGGCGGCGACCTTGTGAAAATTGTGTGCGGCGGCGCGCCGTTAAGACAGGAGCTCGGAGAATTCTTCGAGTCCGTCGGCGTTTACGTGTGCAACGGCTACGGTATAACCGAATGCTCGCCGCTTATAGCCGCAAACAGAGACTATTACTATAATTTCGCGTCTGTCGGAAACCAGCTTCCCTGCCTTGAACTCAAGATTTACGAGCCCAACGCCGACGGAGAGGGCGAAATCTGCGTAAGAGGAAATACCGTAATGCTCGGCTACTATAAGAGGCCCGATCTCACAAAAGAGGTCATCGAGGAAAACGGCTGGTTCCATACCGGCGACTTCGGAAAGATAGGCGAAGACGGCAGAGTCTACATAACGGGAAGAAAGAAGAATATGATAGTCCTGAAGAACGGAAAGAATATCTATCCCGAAGAGGTAGAGGACTCGCTTCAGTCGAATAAGGAAATCGAGGAAATCATCGTTTCGGCGATAAAGGGCGAGGACGGAGAGGAAATAAGACTTTCCGCCGAGATTTACCCGTCGCCGGATATGATAGAAAAGATGAGCGACGACGAGCTTTACGACGCGATAAAGAAGGTAGTCGAAGCGTCGAACGATAAGCTCCCGCTGTATAAGAGAATAACCAAAGTCGTGATAAGAAAGACGCCGTTTGAAAAGACGACCTCCGGCAAGATAAAGAGAAAGTATTGATAAATAAAACGGTGCACCTTTCCGCTTTTCCGGAAAGGTGCATTGTGCTTAAAATTGAAAAAACGGAGAAAAAATGCCTGAAAACACCGAAAACGAAAACAGACAAACCATAACGGGAACGGTTGAGGAAATAGTATTTCAGAACCCCGATAACGGCTACGTTATATGCGTTATAGAAAACGGCGGGGAATTTGCGACCGTAACGGGAACGATTCCCGGGATAAACGAGGGAGAAATGATAAAAGCCGTAGGAAAGTGGGTAAACCACCCGACCTACGGCAGACAGTTCTGCGTCGAGGAGTATAGCAGAGACCTCCCCGAAATGACTCCCGCGATACTCGCATACCTTTCCTCCGGCGCGGTAAGGGGAATAGGCCCCGTTACCGCAAAGAGAATAGTCGATATGTACGGCGAGAATACGTTAAGCGTAATCGACGAACATCCCGAATGGCTCTCCGACGTAAAGGGCATAACCCCGAAAAAAGCGGCGGAAATCGCAAAGAGCTTCAAAAATCAGTTCGGAATGCGGCAGGTCATGCTCTATTTTCAGGGACTGCTCTCTCCGAAACTCGCGCTGAAAGTATATAAACGCTGGGGCAGCGTCGCAATCGACCTGCTCAGGGATAATCCGTATCTGCTCTGCGACGAAATCGACGGCGTTAGTTTTGACAAAGCCGACGCGATAGCAAAGGGCATGGGAATAGATAAAGAGGACGAGGAGCGTATTATGGCGGGTATAAAATACCTGCTCTACCTCGAACTCAACAGAAGCGGCAACTGCTACCTTCCGCTTGAAGAGCTCGTAAAAAGGGCGTCGGAGATGCTCGAAACCGACTCTGAACTCGTAAAGGAAGGCGTCGTAACGCTCTCCCACAGAACCGAGATAATCGCGGTAAAATACGGAAACACCACCGCGGTTTACCTCGAAAATATATACAGGGCGGAAAAGTATTGCGCCGAAAAACTCAAAATCCTCTGCGACACAAAGATAAATATCCCGCTGTCGGATGCCGAAAAGGAAATCGAAAAGTCGGAAAAAAAGAGCGGCATAACCCTGCAGGGACTGCAGGTCGACGCGGTGAAATCCGCGGTAGAAGAAGGCGTTATGATAGTAACCGGCTGCCCCGGAACCGGCAAAACCACAGTCATACGGACGATAATAGACCTGTTCGGAAGACTTGATATCTCCGTCTGCCTTGCGGCGCCCACGGGCAGAGCCGCAAAGCGCATGACAGAGTCGTCGGGACTTTATGCAAAGACGATACACAGACTTCTTGAGAGCGAATATACCTCCGACGACAGAATAGAATTCCAGAGAAACGAGGATAATCCGCTCGACTTCGGCGCCGTCATAGTCGACGAGGCGTCTATGATAGATATTTTTCTGTTTACGGCGCTGCTGAAAGCGCTTAAACCCGGCACAAGACTCATTTTAATAGGCGACGTCGACCAGCTTCCGCCGGTGGGCGCGGGGGACGTTTTCGGCGACTTAATAAAGAGCGGAAGCTTTACGACCGTGCGGCTCAAAGAGATATTCCGGCAGAGTAAGGACAGCCTTATAATTTCGAGCGCGCATATGATAAACGAAGGAGAAATGCCGCCGATAGACAATAAGGGAAACGACTTCTTCTTTATGCCGAGAAAGAGCGGTGCCGAGCTTCGGGAGCTCGTAATGGAACTGTGTAAAGAGCGGCTTCCGAAGGCGTACGGCTACGACTCGCTGTCCGAAATACAGGTGGTCTGCCCGTCGAGAAAGGGAGAGGCGGGCACCAATGCGCTCAACGCCGCAATGAGAGAGCTTTTCAACCCGAAAGAGTTCGGCAAAAAAGAGTTTGTTACCAATAACGGCGTGTTCCGCGAGGGCGATAAAATTATGCAGATCCGCAATAACTACGATACCGAGTGGGAAACGCCGGACGGAAGGCGCGGAAACGGCGTATTCAACGGGGATATCGGGTTTATCGAAAGGATAGATGAAGAGAGCGAAACCGTCGAGTACGTCTTCGACGACGAAAGGCGCGCAGCCTGCGATATAAGCTCGTTTGAGGATATCGAGCACGCCTACGCGATAACCGTGCATAAGAGCCAGGGAAGCGAGTACAAAGCCGTCGTAATCCCGCTTTTCGACTGCCCGAGAGGGCTCATGACGCGGAATATGATTTATACCGCGGTAACAAGGGCGCAAAATCTCGTGATTATCGTCGGAAAAGCCGAAATTCTCGCGGAAATGATTAAAAACAACGTGAGAATGAACAAATTTACAGGACTTTTCCATATGCTGAAAAGCGACGCTCAGGGCAAGGAATAAACGGAAAGTTCAAAATCAAGAAAAAAGCCGATTTTCGTACGAAAATCGGCTCATTTTTGCGTTTACAGGGGCAGAATACCGAAAAAATGCAGGAAAAACGCGATAAAAGACGCCGAAAAAAATCCGCAGAAAAACAGTAAAAAATCATGCGTTTTCGAGCGTTTTTTGATAAAAAAAGTGCATTTTTCGGTATTATTTTTTTGCGCTTTTTTGGGGTTGAAATTTCCCGACGTGGAAATCCCCGATTTCAAAATCGACTTCGCCTCGTCGAGATATTCTTCCTCGGTTTTCGGGTTTTCTCTGGGGCGGACGATGAAAAACGCCTCCTCGAAAAATCCGTTGTCGGCGTCTTTGACCACGACGACGCGTTTTGCACAGCCTTTTATCATAAAAATTCCTCCGTTTTGCTTTCTTTTTCCTTATTTTTGGCAGAAAATGAGAAGTTTATACCGTTTTTATGCGCTTTTGCGCACAAAAACGGAGTTATTAGTTATGAGTTAATAGTTA
>JAGADB010000037.1 GCA_017613815.1 Clostridia bacterium
CGTAACGAGCTCGGGAAGGGAAGTTCCGACGGCAACGAGGGTTACTGCGATAATTCTTTCGGAAACACCGAGGATTTTCGCAATTTCGCTTCCGTTGTCAACCATAAGGTTGCTTCCGAAAACTATCGCGGCGGCGCCGACAATGAAGAGTACGATATTTTTAATAATGTGCTTTTTGTCGACAGGCTCCGCGCTTTCGTCGCTATCTTTGTTTGCCTTTGCGGAAAGAACGTTCTGTATAAGGAATAAAACGAAAATCAAAGCAAGTACCGCGCTTCCCCAGATTGCAAGCGAGCCGCTTATGCAGGAAAGCCACAGCACGAGCGACGCGCACATAAGGAGAAGCATCTGCTTTAAGTGGGTTTTCCGACTGCAGATAATGGTCATCGCCGTCATCGCAACCGCAAGGATTAAAGAGGTGTTGGCGGTAACCGAGCCGACCGCGTTTCCGACCGCCATCTCGGTTTTGCCCTCCGCGGCGGCAAGTACGGAAACTATCATTTCAGGAAGCGTCGTCGCAACGCTGACTATGGTGGCGCCGATTATGAAAGAAGGAATTTTGAGCGCCTTTGCTATCGCGCTTGCGGCGTCGACGAAAATATCCCCGCCCTTTACGACGAGAGCGATGCTGACCGCAAACAGCAGACAGCATATAAACATATGCATAATATTTCTCCGTTCAATATAAATTCGTAACTAAACACTGTAATTCTATCATAACTGTTTTTTGTTGTCAATACGTGCAAAAATCGGAAATCAACAAAAAAACGCAATAAAAGGAATATTTTTCAACCCGTTTTTTTGACCGCCGCGCAAAAAAACTGTTGAAAAAAATATTATAGTGTGATATAATATATTCACACTGTAAATAATTTATTTTTAATACATAAACAATGAATTCTGAAAGGAAAATCGATATGCGCGGAATAAAGAAAATAATTGCATTGGCGCTGTGTTTTTTGCTGATCTCGGCAACGACGCTTTTACCCGAAGTGGCCGCGGCAGATATTACATATGACGAAGACGGAACCCCGATAATCGACGTAAGCGAGCTGTTCAACGGCGACCTTTTCAACGGCGGAGGCGATAACGGAGATAACGGAGATAACGGCGATAACGGAAGCGGCGGCTCAGGCTCCGGCGGCAGCGGAAACAGCGGAAGCGGCGAAATAACAGACGACGGAAACTCCGGCGGCTCAGATTCAGGCAGTTCAGGCTCCGGCGGCGGTTCAAGCTCCGGTGGTGGATCAGGCTCCGGCGGATCAGGCTCCGGCGGCGGATCAGGCTCCGGCGGCGGTTCAGGCTCAGGTGGATCAAGTTCGGGCGGTGGCTCAGGTTCCGGTGGAGGTTCAGGTTCCGGTGGCGGTTCAAGTTCCGGCGGTGGCTCAGGCTCCGGCGGTTCGTCGGGCGGTTCGTCCGACGGCGGTTCCGAAACCGTTATTCACATAAAAGAAGCGCTTGAAAGCATCACTCCGAGAGATTTCCCCGACGTACCCCAGAACGAATGGTACTATACCGACGTAAGACTTCTTGCGGGACTCGGAATAATAAACGGCTACGAGGACGGCACCTACAGACCGGAGGACAACGTAACGAGAGCCGAATTTTTGAAGCTCATTATAACGCTCATGGGCGTTGATAAATTTGAAGCGTACGACAATCTGTTTGCGGACGTGGCGCCCGACGACTGGTATATGACGTACGTCGCAACGGCGATAGTGTACGGACTCGTCTCCACGATGCCGGATGCGGAACGCTATTTTGAGCCAGACAAACCGATAACGAGACGCGAGGTTGCGGATATCGCGGTAAGAGCGCTCGGCGCCGAAACGGGAAAATATCAGACTCCCTATGCCGACACAAACGACGTAAACGCGATAGCGCTTTATGGCCTCTGCATCATGCAGGGCGACTTCAACGAGACGGGATATAGAGTATTCAGACCCGAATCCGAAATATCGAGAGCCGAGACGGCGGCGGTAATAATGAGACTGTTCCAGCTCGCGCTCAACGAGGAGGAATACAAGGAAGAGTACGGAAAGACGCATATCTACGAACCTCTTAAGCTTCTATATCTTCCCAGAACCGAGAAAGACTATTACAACGAAATCGAAAATGCTTGGGAAAACTCCCAAGCATTTCTGATATATGAGTACGATTTTCCGAAAACGTCGACAGAAGCGTCATTGACGGAGGATACTCTTTATTCCGCGTATTCGAAAGCGCTTTTGTATCACCCCGAATACGGCTCATATATCGATATGAATATCGAAAAGACAGCAATAGGGGACGGCACGCAGATAAAACTCCTCTTTGACAGCGGAAACGAAAACTATACGTACTTGCAGCTTTGCGAAATGATAAACGAAGCAAAAAACGAAGCGGAAAATATAATAAAATCCTTGAATTTTGACGAAACTGTGAACGATATCGGAAAGGCCGACGCGATTTTCGAGTACCTCGCCGATAACTTCACTTATGACGAAAGCGAAAAAGCGGAGTCGTATCTTGCGCACGGAGTTCTGTGCGGAAAAGAGGGAGTGTGCCAGGGCGTAAGCGGCGCTTTCAATATGCTCTGCCAAGCCTGCGGCGTAAAGTCGCTTGCCGTTTCAAACGAAAACCATATGTGGAACGCCGTTTTGGCAGACGGAGAATGCTATCATTACGACGTAACCGACTTTAAGAGCGCAAACGCAAAGAAAACTTGCGAGGGAAAGCTTTGCGACAAGGCGCACGAGGGGTACGTTCTGCCCGATAAGGAATATTTTTTGTAAATCACCCGAAAGGATTTAAAAATATATATGGACGAGAGAATAATCTACCTTGACAACGCCGCGACCACCGTAACCGACAAGGAAGCGGCTGATATCGCGTATAAAATGATGACCGAGAAGTTCGGCAACCCGTCGTCGGCGCATTTTAAGGGCTTGGAGGCCGAAAACTGCTTAAAAGAAGCGAGAAAGGATATAATTTCCGCGCTCGGCTATAAAGAGGACGACGGAGATATTATTTTTACGTCGTGCGGCACGGAAGCCGACAATATGGCGGTTTTCGGAACGGCAAAGGCGCTTGCGAAAAAGGGAAAAGGCATAGTTATCACCGATTCCGAGCACGCCGCGGTGGAAAACGCCGTAAAAGAGCTCGAAAAGAGCGGTTTTACCGTTTTCAGAATCCCGACGAAAGCGGGAAAACTCGATTTGGAATACGCCGAAAAGGTAATTGATAAAAATACCGTTTTGGTGTCGGCTATGACGGTAAATAACGAAACGGGCGCGCTTTACGATATAAAATCGCTTGTTAAAATCGCAAAGAGCAAATCCCCCGATTGTTACGTCCATACCGACGCCGTGCAGGCGTTCGGAAAGGTAAAGAAGCTCTCGCTTCTTGGCGCGGACCTTGTTTCCGTAAGCGGGCATAAAATACACGCTCCCAAGGGCGTGGGCGCGCTTTTCGTGAAAAAAGGCGTGAGAATGCCGGCGCTCATTTTCGGCGGCGGTCAGGAGAGAAATCTGCGCTCGGGAACCGAATCCCTGCCGCTTATATGCGCGTTTGCGCACGCCGCTAAAACCGCCGTGCGCGATTACGAGCAAAATATGGGTATTTTTAACGGACTTAACTCGTATCTCAGGCAGAAACTCGAAAAAGAGAGCGGAATAATCATAAATTCGGCACCGGAAGGCTTCTCGCCGCATATAATAAGTATTGCCCTGCCGGGCATAAGAAGCGAAATAATGCTGAGATACCTCTCCTCAAATGGAATATGCGTATCCGCGGGCTCCGCCTGCTCGTCGAAATCGGCTGACAACAGGGTGCTGAAAGCGTTCGGACTTGACAATAAAACCGCCGACGGCACGCTCAGAATAAGCTTTTCAAAGTACAATACCAAAGAGGATATCGACGCGCTTTGCGATGAACTGAAATCGGGAATGAAAACCCTTATAAGACCGAAATAAGTCGGTTTTTGACTGAATTTTGAACATAAAAATAAGTCTGTTAATACCGTGTCAAATTTGAAAACACATTTTTATAAAAACCGGAAAAATCGGAAAAATGTGAGGATGAAACGGGCGAAAATAGCAAAAAACGCGGGGCGTTTTATTGACAAAAAATATGCGATAGCGTATAATTGATATATAGATAAAATTTATACATAGGGAAGGAAATTGCCATGATAGACAAGAAAAAAATGTCGGACTTTTCACTCGAATCGAAATTCGTACACGGCTATGACGGAATAGACCCGCTTACCGGCGCCGTAAGTTTTCCTATTTATCAGAC
>JAGADB010000038.1 GCA_017613815.1 Clostridia bacterium
GATGCTCGCATACTCCGAACATCTCGAAAAGGAAGGACTGCTTACGACGCTGCCCAAAAGCGTGTGAAAATTTTTGCAAAAAACCTTGACAAACGCGAAATACTGTGATATTATATCTAAGACAAAGAAGCAGAGCAATCTCACCCGCCGTTCACAACGGAAGGTCAATAAATGCGTATAGCGCGAGTTATAGGTGTTTGTGTATTGCTTTGCGAAGGATTGTTCCTTCGCATTTTTGTTTGAAAAAAGGATAAATTTTTTGAATTTTCTGGAGGTGTTTTTTATAAGCGCAAAAGAGGTTATGATCAACGAACAGATCAGAGCGAAAGAAGTAAGGGTAATAGACGGCGACGGTTCCCAGCTCGGAGTAATGAGCGTAAAGGACGCGCTGAAAATTGCGTATGCGAAAGATTTGGATCTCGTTGAGATTTCGCCCAATTCCGACCCGCCCGTATGCAGAGTGATGGACTACGGAAAGTACCGCTTCGAACGGGACAAAAAGGAAAAAGAAGCGAAAAAGAAACAGCAGATGATAGACGTTAAAGAAATCCAGCTGTCATGCAGAATAGACACGCACGACTTCGAGACAAAGCTCAAACACGCGAGAAAATTTCTCGACGCGGGCAATACAGTCAAGGTGTGCGTAAAATTCAGAGGCAGAGAGATGGCGCATACCGCCATCGGACAGGAGATAATAACGAAATTCGGAGACGCGTGCCTTGATATCGGAGTAATAGAAAAAATGCCGGTGCTCGACGGGCGTCAGATGATAATGTTTATCAATTCAAAGCAAAACGTGCCTCAGCAGGCGTCTTCCAAAAAGAAGGCGGCAAAACCGGCGGAAAGCGCCGCTAAAGAAGAGAAAAATGAATCCACAGACAAAGCGGAAGAATAATTAAAAACAAAATTTGAAAGGAATGTTTACATTGGCAAAGCAGAAATCACACAAGGCTACCGCGAAGCGCTTCAGCGTTACCAAAAGCGGAAAAGTAAAGTACAGCAGGTCGTACAGACGCCACAAGCTCGGTATAAAGGCGCCTAAGAGAAAGAGACAGCTCAGGGGCGGCGCAATTCTCAGCGAATCGTTTGCACCTACGGTAAAGAAACTTATCCCTTACGCTTAAATAATCAAAAATAATAACCGAAAGGAATGTGGCATAAATGGCAAGAGTAAAAGGCGCTCTTATGACAAGAAAGAGACGCAATAAAGTATTAAAAGCAGCAAAAGGATACTGGGGCTCAAAGAGCAAGCACTTCAAGATGGCGAAACAGGCCGTAATGAAGAGCGGCAACTATGCGTTCATAGGAAGAAAGCTCAAGAAGAGAGACTTCAGAAAACTGTGGATAACGAGAATATCCGCGGAAGCGAAGGCAAACGGCATAAACTATTCTCAGTTTATGAACGGACTCAAAAAAGCGGGCGTAACGCTCAACAGAAAGATGCTCTCGGAAATTGCGATAGCAGATAAGGAAGGCTTTGCAAAACTCGTTGAACAGGCAAAGGCCGCGCTTTAAGCATATAAAACAAAAAGGTAAAACCGCACGTAAAACGTGCGGTTTTTTCACTTGCAAAAACAGGTAAATTATGTTAAAATAAAATGAATTGGTATGTTTGCCGAAAGAATACACAAAAAGGCGGTGGGCGCATGGAAGGGATAAAAGCCGAAAAAGTAACGGAAACCCTTACCGTTTTGCAGAAAAAAGGGGTATTCAGCTATGGCACCGACGCTATGATGCTCGCCGATTACGTCGAAAAAAACGTGATTTCGTTTTCCGGCAGAAAAATGTGCGACCTGTGCTCGGGAACGGGCATAATTCCGCTTATTTTGTGCGATAAAAACGAAAATCTCAAAGCCTCCTGCGTCGAAATAAACGAAAACGCCGCAAATTTAAGCAGAGAAAGCGTAAAGCTCAACGGCTTTGAGGATAGAATAGACGTTTTCTGCGCCGATATAAAGGACGTAAAGACGCTTTTCAAAAACGAGGAATTCGATTTCGTAACCTGTAACCCGCCGTATATGACCGTGGACTGCGGAAAGATGTGCGACGACGGGGATATAAGTATGGCAAGGCACGAAATCTCCTGCGATATTTACGACGTGTTTAAAGCGGCGTTTTATCTGCTCAGAACCGGCGGCTGTATATATACCGTTTACCGCTCGGACAGACTTTCGGCGCTTATGAACGCGGCAAAACAGAATAAATTCGAGATAAAGGATATAGTTTTCATAAAAACCAAAAAGACGAGCGAAGAATGCGGCATTTTCACGTGCAAAGCGATGAAAAACGCGTCGGAAGGCATGAAAGTAAGCGTAAAAAGCATAAACGGATAGATTTTTACATAAACGGTGGACTTGATGGACGAAGAAGCAAGAGAAAACGAAATTCAGACCGAAAAAGCCGAAGAAAGACCTGCAAAAGAAGGTCTTGCGGGCTATTATAAAAAAAGCGCGTACGGGGTAAGAGTCGCATTTTTCGTATCCCTTGTGATTCTCGTCGCCTTCACGGTCTTTTGCATCGGCTTTTATAAGGACCATATCACCTACGATAATATAAGATACTTTTTCAAGTACCTCGATATAACAAGCTCGGACAATATCCCGTCGGACGCGGAAATCGTGATAAACGAGGGAAAAGACGCGTCGTACGTAATGCTCTATAACGACGTCGCCGCGGTAACCGACAGCGGAATTGCGCTTTACGACTTCGCGGGCAATAAACTTTACAGTTATAAGTACGGCTACGCAAGCGCGTGCGCCGTAAACAACGGCAAGAGCATCCTCGTCTACGACAGCGAGGGAACGGGGCTTTCGATATATAATTCCGTGTCGAAAATATATGAAACGAATTTCGATTACGACGTAAAGTCGGCGTGTATAAACGAACTCGGCTGCTTTGCGGTAATCAACTCCGAAAAGACCTACCGCTCGGGCATAATCGTGTTCGATAGGGACTATAACGAGATTTTCCGCTGGATGAGCCCCGATAAGTACGTAACGTCGGTGGATATAAACGCAAACGCCTCAAGAGCGGCGGTGTCCTGCGTCAGAAACGAAAACGGCTCGTTCGTAACCGACGTTATAGTCTTCAATACCTCAACCGGCGAGAAGGAATACCAAAAGACCGTTTTCGACAGTATCGCACTAAAAATAGGATACGCCGATAATTATTCATGCATTTACCTGCTCACCGATAACGCGCTGATACTCTGCGATACGGGACTTGAAGAAAAGGCAAGACATTCCTATAACCCGTCAAACGCAAAGTTCTTCAAGGACTTTGAAGAATGTTTTATCATAGCGGAGAGCAGCAGCCTTGCCGGCAGTACCATGAAGCTTTCGGCATACGGCTATGACGGAAGCGAATTGTTCTCGCTTGTAAGCGAAAAGGGAATGATAGACGCGGCATTTAACGATACCACGCTGTATCTGCTCACCAAAGAGTCGCTCGAGGTGTACGAATACGGCAAAAGTTCCGATAATCAAAGGGAAATCAAAAAAATCGGCGAAAAGGAACTCGGCTTGCAGTATAAATATATAAAGACGGACAGCTACGGAAGATATATACTCATAGGCGCAAAGAAGGCAAAGAGAGGGCTGCTCGCGGTACTTCTCGAAGAACAGCTCGAAAAATAGGAAAGAAAGAGGAAAAAGAACTTGAAAATACTTGCCGTCGGAGACGTTGTGGGGGTAAGCGGAACCGAATTTATCCGCAAAAACCTCTGGAACGTAAGAAAAGAAAATAAAATAGATTTTACCGTGCTCAACGGCGAAAACGCCGCAAAGGGCAACGGGCTCGACAGAAGCACCGCCGAAACGCTGCTTGCGTCGGGCGCCGACGTGATAACGAGCGGCAACCATATCTGGAAAAAATACGACGTAAAGGGCGTGCTTGAGGATATGCCCTGCGTGCTCAGACCCGCAAACTTTCCCGACGCCTGCCCCGGAAACGGAAGTATTATAACCGAAGTGAACGGAGTGAGAATATTCGTTTTGTCGCTTATCGGTAACGTCTATATGCAGGACGCGTATACTTCTCCGTTTGAAAAGGCGGACTCACTCTTTGAAAAATATAAGGGCGAATTCGACGTCAGCGTCGTCGATTTTCACGCCGAAGCGACCTCCGAAAAAATAGCGCTTGCAAAATACCTTGACGGCAGGTCTTCCGCGGTTTTCGGAACGCATACCCACGTTCAGACCGCCGACGCGAGAATTCTTCCGCTCGGCACGGCCGCTGTAACCGATATCGGAATGACGGGAGCATATGACTCGGTGCTCGGCATAAAATACGAGTGCGTGCTTGATAAATTTCTTCTCAAAATGCCGATAAGATTTGAAGAAGCCGACGGAAAGGTAATGTTCAACGGCGCGGTATTCGATATCGACGAAAAAACCGGTAAGACAACCGACGTAAAAATGCTGAATTTTGTTGAGAACTGATATAAAATCATAAGATATTTTATTGCTTTTTTGTTAAAAAACCGTTAAATATAGAACTTTTGTTTGATTTTTACCGAAAAAAGGGATATAATTATTGTAACAAATCGGCTAAAATAACAAAAATTCAGAAAGCAGAGGTTTTTATGGAACAGTTGAAACCGAAAGAAAAGCGGGTGCTCGATTATATAAATCTTGCGATAGAGAGAAACGGCATGGCGCCGTCCGTAAGGGAGATATGTGCGTCTCTCGGCATAAAGTCGACGTCGACCGCGCATATGTACGTACAAAGACTCGCGTCAAAAGGGTATATAAAGAAACTGCCCGGCAAGAGCAGGACCATACGAAAAGCGGAGGACGAAACCAAGGACGTAAAGTATAAGGTCCCGCTTATAGGCCAGGTTGCGGCGGGTGCGCCGATACTTGCGCAGGAGAATTTCGAAGGATATATAACCTATTCGAGCGAAAGACGTTACGACCGTGAAAAACTGTTCTGCCTTAAAGTAAAGGGCGAGAGCATGCGGGATATAGGAATAATGGACGGAGACTACGTCATAGTCGAGCAGACTTCTTACGCCGAAAACGGAGAAATAGTCGTGGCTCTCGTCGAAGACGAGGCGACCGTGAAGAGATTTTTCAAGGAAAACGGCGTTTTCCGCCTGCAGCCCGAAAATAAAGAGATGGAACCGATAATAGTAAAGGACGTGTCGGTGCTCGGCAAAGTCGTAGCGCTCGTCAGGTACTATGCTTAGATTTTTAAGGGAAGCAAGAAAAACGGCGTCCGACGCAATTTTTGCAAAGAACTGCATACTTTGCGCAAACAGAACGGACGGAAACCCGGTATGTAAGAGCTGTGATAAACTGCTTGACGGAGATTTGCTTAAAAATCCGATAGCAACATTCAAAACGCAGAACGGGGACATAATAAAATGCGCGTCGCTTTATAATTATAATACCGTCGGCGATACGCTCAAAAGATTTCTGTTTTTTATAAAACAGACGTATAACGGGGACGCGCTCGACTATGCGGCGAAAAAGTTTTCGTACCCGCTCGGCATGCTTGCGCTTCCCGAGAACACCGTGATAGTGAACGTGCCGAGAAGCACGGAAAACTACGATAAATACGGCTTTGACCAGACGTACGAGTTTTCGAGAAGAGTAAAATACTATTGCGGTAAAAAGTATATTTATTCCAATCTGCTGAAAAGAAAGCGCGGCACAAAGGAGCAGAAAAAGCTTTCCGGCGCCGACAGAAAAATAAACGCGTCAGGCAGCATCGAAATAAGGAAAATAAACCTCTTTGTTTTGAAGAAACGGCTTGAAAGGCTGAAAAAGGACAATCCCGATATACTTATAGCCGACGATATGATAACGACGGGTTCCAGCGTCGAGGAATGCGTAAACGTAATAAGAACGGTTTTTCCGAAGTCAGAGATATTTGCCGCAAGTCTTGCGAGAAACGATATAGAATATTAAATCCGAGGGGAAAAAGTATGACACCTAAAAAAACGCCCGAAATAAAAAAGAATAACCCGAAAAGCAAATCAAATCAGACGGAAAACAGCCGTAAGAACGAGAATCTGCGTCTGAAAGAGGAGATAAAAACGCTTAAAAATAAAAATTATGAAAATACGTTTTCATATAATTTTATGCCGTTTATAATCTTCTTTTTGGGCGTTTTTGTCGCGATATGCTTTATAATACCCGATTATATGGGAGTGCTCGGAGGAGCTGCAAACGTGCTTAAGGGACTGCTCTCCGTCGGCGCGCCGTTTGTGTCGGTGTGCATGATCGTTCACTCGTTTTTCTGGAAAAACGACGTAAAAAATAACAGACTCAACGTAAAATTCGTGATAAATACACTTCTCGTGCTCAACGTCTCGGCGGTAACGCACCTGTTCTATATAGACTCGTTCGAAAAAACCTACGGCAAACTCAATTTCTTCGTCGGTGAAAACAGCCTGTACGCGATCGGACAAAACTATGACGGCGGCGGCGCGATAGGCGGAGCGGTTGCGGGATTTTTGCACGGCTTTATGAATTTCGGCGCCTGGATAGTGCTGTTTTTCTCGCTCGTCATACTCACTTTTGCAATTCTGAATATCATGCCCGCCGATATGATAGCGTTTGTCGGCAATAAATTCAAAGAATGGGCGTATAACGCAAAACTTCAGCGTAAACAGCGCCTTGAAAGACCGGTTAATACGGAAAAAGAAGATTTTGAAGACAAAGAAAACGCGGATTCAGACGAAAATAAGCCCGGAAAGCGTAAAAAACCGTATCTTCTCGGACTCGGCGATAAAAAAGAGGATGAAAATAAGGAAGAAACAAAGGGCGAAGACGTAAAAGAGGAAACGGACGAAGCCGAAAAGAAAATAGATATAAACGATACGCCCGAAATATCGCCCGACGCGCTTAAAATGGCGACGGGAGATATGAGCGCGGCGGCAAACGCCGTAGCTATTGCGCCCGATAAGGATATTTTCAACGGAATAAAGGATAAAATAAAGTTCTATAACAGCCCGAAGCCCGAGCAGAGCACCGATAAAAAAGAGATAAATCTCGCCGATATCTTTACGGAAGACGCGGTTATTGCGTCGGCGGGCGTTACCGCAAGCACGTCGGACGTGCTGCCGGACGGCGCAAAGATAGAGGGCTTAATAAGCGAAATAAACAGCGGAAGTGAATTTGAAGGCGAAAAGGAAAATATCAGCGTGCTGCGTAAGCCGTCTTACGCCGAAACCTATAAATTCCCGCCGATAAGTTATCTTAAAGAGGACCCCAATCCCGCGACCTTCATGGTTACCGACGAACTTAAACAGACGTCGGTAAAACTCGTCGAAACTCTTGCAAACTTCGGAGTTAAGACCAAGATAACAAATATATGCTGCGGACCTACCGTAACGAGATACGAGCTTCAGCCGGAGGTCGGAGTCAGGGTAAAATCCATCCAGAACCTGTCCGACGACATAGCGCTTCACCTCGCGGCGGCGGGCGTAAGAATAGAAGCGCCGATACCGGGCAAAGAGGCGGTCGGA
>JAGADB010000039.1 GCA_017613815.1 Clostridia bacterium
AGAGCAGAAAAGCGAGATGCGGTATTCGCGGCTTATGCGCAGACTCGTCCGCGACTACAATTACAGAAACACAAACGCCGAAAGCACGTTCGCGCGCTGGAAGAGCGTTCTCGGCGGCGAGCAGAAGTACGTCTACCCCTTCGTTTCATACGCGGAATGCGAGATAAACACCTATTTCGAGTACGAAAAATACGTCTTCCGGGACGATTTACTTAAAATTCTTTCGGAAGTTAAAGAGAACAGCGAATATTATGAAAACGCGAAAAGCATATCCGATTTTCTTAAAAATCTCGATTCGATAAGCAAAGACCTCGTTCCAAAAAACTCATTACTTCAGGAATTCTTATAAAATACGGTACGCAAATACCGTATTTTTTTATTGCAGGCTCTCCCTTATTTTAGCTATTGCCTTCGATTCCAGACGCGAGACGTAAGACCTCGATATGCCGAGCTTGCCCGCCGCCTCCCTCTGCGTTATCGGCTTTGTAAAGCCGAGCCCGTAACGAAGTATTATTATCTGCCTTTCGACGGGAGTCAGTACGGTATTGATTTTTTCGGCTATCTGCTCCATTTTTATCTTGCAGTCAATCTTTTCTTCTACGTCCTCGTCGGTGCTGACAAGGTCCATATAGGTCAGCGGATTTCCGTCCTTGTCGGTCTCGACGGCGTCGGCGAGCGACACCTCCGCCGACTGCTTTTTCTGCGCCCTGAAAAACATAAGTATCTCGTTTTGCAGGCATTTTCCGGCATAGGTCGCAAACCTCGTGCTGCCCTCGGTGTTGTATGAGTCTATCGCCTTTATAAGCCCTATCGTTCCTATCGAAATGAGATCCTCGCTGTCGCAGCCGGAATAGTAGTATTTCTTCGCTATATGCGCGACGAGCCGCAGATTGCGCTCTATCAGTATATTTCTCGCCTTTTCGTCTCCCTTTCGGCAGAGCTCGAAGTATTTTTTCTCCTCCTCCTTGGTCAGCGGCGGCGGAAAGCTCGAAGTCCCGGAAATCCTCAGAAACAAAAACAGCATATTTGCAAATATCCACATCATTCTTTCCCCTTTTGCGTTTTTTACATTTTATGCGGAAAAACATCAAAACGTTCACCTTTTTTTGCGTTTTGAATATAATAATCAATAAAACGCAAAGGAGAAAAATATGCAGATCATTACGGTAAATCCGTCGGACACGGTTTTTTCGATAGCAAGGGAGTACGGCTTAAACCCGCAGAAAATCATAGACGACAACGGGCTTGCCCAAAACGCGTCTCTTGCGGTCGGTCAGTCCCTCGTACTGCTTTTTCCCGAACAGACCTACGTACCTTACGAAGACGAGCTTTTGTCGTCGGTTGCCGAAAAATTCGGCGTGTCGGAAAAAACGCTTTTGCGAAACAATATCTTTCTCGGAGGCAGAAACTACGCCCCCGCCGGGAGAGAACTCGTAATAAGCTACGGTTTTCCGCCCGAAAGTGAAAAAATCCTCACGGGATACGCTTACGATTTCATAAGCAATTCACTACTCGATACGGTGATATCGTATATGACCTATTTAATCCCCTTTACGTACGGTTTTACACCCGGAGGGGATCTTATATACCCCGGCGACGAAAACCTCACAGAAGCGGCTTTAAATTACTCTGTGAAGCCGCTCATGCATTTGTCCACACTTACCGCAAACGGAGTTTTCAGCAACGAACTTGCGCACGAACTGCTTTCAGACCAAAACGCCGTTTCAAATCTCATAGCAAACTGCCTTGAAAACATAAAAACAAAGGGATATTACGGAATCGACATAGATTTCGAGTACCTCTTTGCCGAAGATAAGGAAGCTTACGTCGGTTTCATACGCTCAATGACGGAAACGCTCAACGCAAACGGTCTTTTATGCGTCGTCGCGCTGCCGCCGAAGTATTCCTCCGACCAGTCGGGGCTTTTATACGAGGGCATCGACTACGCGTCCCTCGGAAACGCCGCAAACTACGTCTTTCTTATGACGTACGAGTGGGGCTACCGGTACGGACCGCCGCTTGCCGTCGCTCCCGTAAATTCGGTAAGGCGGATTATAGAATACGCGCTTTCGGTAATACCTTCCGAAAAAATCCTTCTCGGAATATCGAATTACGGCTACGACTGGCCGCTTCCGTATGAGAGAGGAATAACCTCCGCCATATCCGTATCCACGGTCGAAGCGGTTGATACCGCGGTTTTCTACAAGGCGGAAATAAGTTTTGACGAAAGCGCCAAAGCGCCGTTTTTCTTCTACACCGACGAAAAAGGAAGAGAGCACGTCGTCTGGTACGAGGACTCAAGAAGCTTTGAGGCGAAAACCGACTTGATAAAAGAATACTCCCTTGCGGGAGGCGGAATATGGAACCTCATGCGCGAAAATCCGCAGGGGTACGTTACTCTCAATTCCCTTTTGAACATAAAATAAAAAGCGGCTTTTCGCCGCTTTTCATTTTGTGTTTTCCATATTGTATCCGCTTTTGAATTCCTTTTTGTCAAGGTAGTTTAAAATTCCCGCGTCGGTCTTGAAATCGAATTTCAAGTAGTAAGAGCATAACATCTGATACTGTTTTCCCGTCTTTGATTTGTGGTTTACCCCGTACTTTCCGTCTCCGACTATCGGGTGGCCTATGTACGCAAGATGCGCTCTTATCTGGTGTGTTCTGCCGGTAATGAGCTCCACCTCTACGAGCGACTTGTCTTCAAATTTCTTTAAAACCTTGTATTTTGTGATGACCGTCTTTATGTCGTCGTCATACTTTATACGCAGCTTCTTTTTCGCTTGGTCGGGACTTGAAAAAATATAGACCTTATTTTTGTCCTTATCCTTGTAAAGGTAGTCTTTGAGCGTCGCTTCCTTTTTCTCCGGAACGCCGTAAACGGTGCAGAGATATTTTTTGTGAAGCTCCCTGTCCTTTATCTTTTGGTTCATTATCGCAAGGGAGGAAGCGTTCTTTGCCGCAATGACTATACCGCAGGTGTTTCTGTCAAGCCGGTTGCAAAGCGCGGGCGCAAAGCTGTTCTGCTCCTTCGGGTTGTATTCGCCCTTTTTGTAAAGATATCCGCAAAGGCGGTCGGCAAGGCAGGGCTCTGTGCCGCTTTTTCCCGAATGAACGAGCTCCCCCTGCGGCTTGTCTATAAGGATAACGTTTTCGTCTTCATACACGATTTCGCTCTTTTTCAAGTCGAGCGCCTTGTTTTGAAGAAAAACGGACTTTTCGTCTTTTGCGCCGTCGCAAAAGAACTCGTCGGAGATATAGCACGCAATCTCGTCGCCTTCCGAAATAAGCGTGTCGGGCTCGCATCTTTTGCCGTTCAGTTTAATTTTTTTCGTGCGTATCATCTTGTACAAAAGCGACTGCGGCATGCCGTAAAGTGTTTTCAAAAGGAATTTGTCTATTCTTTTGCCGTCGTCGTTTTTGCCCGCCTTAATTATTCTTATCTCTATCACCTGCCAAAGCTTCTAAACAAAACGAGGCGGCCTTTTCAAGCCGCCGTTTTTTAGGTTTCATAGCCGGGGAGCCGTGTGGTGCCAATGAGAAACCCTGCTTCTGCAAGGCGGTGCTCTGTCCTCCGCTATTGTGCTACCAACGTCTGATGAATTCCGGTTCTTTTCCGTCTTGTTTCATACGGGAATCAGGAATGTCAGGAGGTCTGCATCTTACTTCGGAACGAATGAGCTCCAATTTCGTGATGTGGGTTTATAGAAGCAAACATCACGCACCCTCCAGCATAATCTCTTATGCCGCTACTTCGCCTGTTATATTATATGCGTTTATGATATAATTATTCTTTGCTTTCTTCCGTTCCGGCGTCTAAATCTATTTCCGACATGAATTCGTCTTCAAAAGCGTCGGCGGCCTTGTCGAATTCGTCGTCGTCCTCGATGGTAACGAGAATTTCATCGCCGGAGTCGTCCTTGACTATCTTCAATATCACGTATTCCTCGTCTTTGCCCTCAACGGGTATCAGAGCGACGTAAGTATTGCCGTCAAGTTCTATTTTTCCGATAAATTCAAAGTCGCTTTCGTTTCCCTCTTCGTCGGTCAGCGTAAATACTTCCTGTTCAAAATCAAATGTTTCTTCTGACATAGTCATTCTCCGTTTCTGATCTGGTTATCAATCAAAGTACTTATTTACAATTTATTTTAACGCATTTTCGGTATTATGTCAAGTAAAATGCGCGTTTTTTATTGATTTTTATGCGACAAAATATGACCGCAAACCGCATTTTTGCCGTTTTTCAGTCTTTTTTCGGCAATTATCCGCCCTTTACCGTTTTGTACAAGAGCGTATCTTCGGCTTTTGTCCGGCAATGTCGTCAAGCGCAGCCGGTCTTACTCTGTCCGCAAGAGGAACGTTCATTTCTGCCTCCCGTATGTCTTTTAATAGTCCGCTTCGAGCTTTTCGCCTCTCATAAGCGCGTCAAGTTTTTCTATCGCCGTCGTGATATACGCTCTGTTCGTGTAGAATTCGGAGTCCTCGTCGAGTTTTATGCGGCTTCTCGTGGTCGATATGGTGCCGAATGAATATCTATATAATTCGTCGAACGAGGTGCTTACGTCAAACTCAAATTCCGTCGGACACGACGCGGTTTTGTCGGTGTCGTATCCTTCGATTTTGATGTTGAGTAAGCTTATATAAAACTGCCTGAACGAATCGACGTCTATCTTTCTTCCCGTCTTCTCTTCCCGCACTTCAAGCTCTTTTCCGTAGCCGGAAAGCGTAAACTCGTATTCTTTTCCGGAATATCTCACCTTAATTGAAGTTACGTTATTGATGCTGGTCCTGAAAATGTTAACGTCTATAAAGTCTATGAGTTCGTATTCAAGAAACGGCGCGTTATCAAGCGGAAGCTTTACTATCGAATCCATATAGTACGAGTATGCGTAATATACCGTCTTTCCGTCGGAATCGGTGAACTTGTTTCCGGTAATGAAACGCCTTTCCTTGCCGTTATACGAATAGTAAACGTCGTTTGAAGGAACGGTAAAGCCGTATTTTTCAAATAACTCCGCCGCCCTCTCCTCCGTCGAATTCTTGAGTACGTTCGTCTCGACAACCTGAGA